>NZ_CP047290.1:0-120000 GCF_018279165.1 Falsirhodobacter algicola
CTTCCAGCGGTACCGTTTCACCGCCCTGCCGGTGGTGGGCGCGGAGGGGGCGTTCCTCGGCGTCATCTTTCAGCTGCATCTGATCGGCCGGGCGTTTTCCGCGCCGCGCGGCGCCAAGGTGCGCGCCGAAACGATCATGGAGCGTTCCGGCCCCCGCGCGCAGACCGGCACCCCCCTTGCCGCCCTGCTGCCCATGATGGCCGAGGGGGAGACGGATGCCGTCCCCATCCTCGATGCGGGGCGGATCGTCGGCATCGTCACCCGCACCGACCTCGTGGCCGCGCTGGCGCGCAGCGCGCTCGCCTGATCAGCGCGCCGCGGCGGGGGTGCGCAGGCGGGCGGTGGCCAGAAGGATCAGAAGGATCAACACCGCGAGGATGATGCCGCCGAGGAAGGTGCTGGCGGTATCGGTCGTCGCCAGTTCCACGAAGGACGACAGGAACTGCCCCCCGAAGATCGCGACCGACAGGCGCGAGAGGTTGCGCCCCCGCTCGGCGCGGCTGCTGCGCTCTACGATCTCATGGTTGGCGAGGGGGATGGAAAAGGCGAACCCCGTCCCCATGCAGATCGCGGCGGCGATCAGGCCGGGCAGCGCGGGCTGCAACGCATAGATCGCATGGCCCGCACCATAGAGCACGAAGGCCAGCAGCAAGGTCCGGCGCGCGCGCAGGCGTTTGATCACGCGCGGCATCACCCCCGCCGCCACCACCGCCACCATGGAGATGAAGGACAGATAGTAGCCCGAGGCCGCCTCCGAAAAGCCCTGATCCGCCAGCTGGCGCGGCAGGGTGACGATCGCGATGAAGAAGAGCAGCATCGACATGCCCGCCGCCGCATAGACATCGCGCAAACCGCCCGTTTCCGGACCGGTGGGGGCGGCGGCCTCGGCGCCGATCGGGGCATGGCGCGGGATCTGCGTCAGGATCAGCGCAAGGAACACCCATGCGAGCAGATAGAGCGCGAAGGGCGCCTGCCAGCCGAAGCCCGCCAGCACACCGCCGACCGCAAGGAAGATGACACCGCCGAGTTCGATCGACATCCCCTGCCGCGCCAGCATCGTCAGCCGCGCATCCCCCTCGTAGAATTCGGAGATGAGGGTCGTGCCGCCCGCCATCACCAGCGCGGTCGCCCCGCCCAGAAGGAAGCGGTCCGCCAGCACCAGCCACAGCCCCGGCAGAAAGGCGCCCAGCACCCCCAGCACACCATAGAGCATCAGCCCCGCGATCAGCGCCCGCCGCGCACCCCAGTTCTGGATCAGCCGCCCCGCCGCGGCCCCGAAGACGATGACGCCAAGGGCGGGCAGGGTGATCAGCCAGCTGGCATTGCTGCCAAGGCCCATCTGGGCCGCGATGGAGGGAAGGCCGGGCGCGATGGCGCTGCCGACCATGATGGTCAGGGTGGCGGCACTCAGCAGCGCGAAGGCGCCTGCCGTGCCGAGGGGTTGCGTGGGGGTCATGCTGTCGTCCATTGCCGGAAATGTGGTTGCGACCCATATAGTAGAACGCAGTCTCGTATCAATGGGGGATGTCGGAGATGACAGTGGACACGACAGGCGGCGGAGACCGGCAGGGCCGCCCGCGGGACGAAACGGCCGGCCCCGCGATCATGACGGCGGCCCGCGCGCTGGTGCTGGCCCATGGCTATGACGGCGTCAGCATCGCCGACATCATCCGCAGCGCGGGCGTGTCCCGCCAGACGCTGTATCGCCGCTGGCCGACGAAGGCCGCGCTGGTGCTGGAGGCGTTCTTTCAGGGCGCGGTCGCGCCGCCGGACATGGAGAGCGGCGCGTGCCGCACCGCGCTGGCCGATTTCCTGCAACGCCTGTTCGATCAACTGACGCGCGAGGGCGACGCGATCCGCAGCCTCATCGCGCAGACGGTGGCGGATGCCGATTTCGCGGTCCTGTTCCGCGACCGTTTCGTGCGGCCCCGCGAACGGATGGTCAGCGATCTTCTGGAAACGGCCGTCGCGCGGGGCGAGCTTGGGGCGCAGACCGACATCCCGGTGGCAACGGCGATGCTGCACGGGGCCTTCTGGTACAGGCTTCTGAACGCCGAACCCTTGGACCGCTCCTTTGCCCTTGCCCTGACCGCGCAGGTGTTCGGCCCACCCCCCTGAAGGTGCATCGTTCTACGCCGATCGCTCTCTTAAATTGCACTATTTATCGGATGACTCGCCCTAAACGTGTACTAAAGGTTAAGGAAGGCTTGATCGAACGCGCGAATTATCGCTTATAGGTTGTGCGGGATACATTCGTACACCTATGGGTTGTCCCAGGAAAGCAGCAGCACACCACAGGGGCAACTTATGAGTGTAACGGTTGAATCCGACGGCGATTTCTACAAGTACAACGGAACTCTCGCGAACCTGCTCGGCCTTTCGGTCCTGCCGAGTCTCAGCAGCGGAGTCGACGGAACCCTCACCGCCGCGACCGAAGTGCTCAACCCGGGCGATACGGGCACGGTGACCATCGGCAGTGGGGCGGATCAAGCCTTCACCTATGTGGGAAGCGGCACAGCGACCGGTCTTACCGATACGACCACCTTCATGGTCTTCACCACTGGCAGCGATATCTATCTGTTCACGTCAGACGCGTTCCCGACTTTGTCGGCTCTCTTGGTCGCGTTTAACGTCGACGATACTGCGCCCTACAATATTTTCTCGAATGCGGACGGCGTGGTCGACGGCACCAGCGGCGCCGATACGATCGGCGCGACCTATGTCGACGACGATGGCGACCGGATCAGCATAGGCGATGACACGGTGCTGGGCTATGCCGGCAACGACCTCATCTTCGGCGCGCAGGGGAACGACCTCCTCTATGGCGGGGATGGCAACGATGGCATCTACGGCAATGCCGGATCGGACACGCTGTTCGGCGGGGCGGGCAATGACACTCTGGGCGGCGGCAGCGAGGATAGCAGCGCCGACGAACTCTATGGCGGCGCCGGCAACGATACGCTTCTGGCCGATGGCGGCAATGACATCATGGATGGCGGGGAGGGGACCGACACCTTCGACGCCTCGGTGCTGACCTCGGTCGCGGTGACGGTGGACGAGGACGGCAACGGCACGGTCGTCTCGGATTCGGACACCGATACCATCACCTCCATCGAAGGCTTCGTCGCCGGCGAGACGGTGGGCGAGCGCGACTCGATCACGCTGACGAGCACGGTCGACGATCTGTCCCTGATCAGCGGAATCGACACGGACCTTCAAGACGGGCTGACCTCGGGGACCTACACCCAGAAGGACGGCACGGTCATCGACTTCGGCCCCTCGGCGTCGATCAGCTATGACGCACTGATCGCGGGCATTCAGGACGGCACCTATCAGGGCACGGGCACGCTCACCATCACCGGCGGGGACGAAAGCGGCACCGTCGGCAACATCTCCTTCGCCAATTTCGAAGACATCACCATCTCAGTCACCTGCTTCACGCGCGGGACGCTGATCGACACCCCCGAAGGCCCGCGCGCGGTCGAGGATCTGGCGGTGGGCGACATGGTCACCACGCTGGACCGGGGCCCGCAGCCGCTGCGCTGGACGGGTTGCAAATCCTTCGGCCTCCTTGATCTGACGCTGCGTCCGAAGCTGCGCCCGATCCGCATCGCGGCCGGTGCGCTCGGGGCGGGGCTGCCGAAGACGGACCTCGTCGTCTCGCGCCAGCACCGGGTGCTCGTCCGCTCCACCGTGGCGGAACGGATGTTCGGCTCGCGCGAGGTGCTGGTGCCGGCGGTGAAGCTCTTGGCGCTGGACGGGATCGATCTGGTGGAGGATGCCGCCTCGGTGGAGTACTTCCACCTCCTCTTCGATCAGCACGAGGTCGTCTTCTCCAACGGGGCGGCGACGGAGAGCCTGTTCACCGGGCCCGAAGCGCTCAAATCCGTATCCCCCGAAAGCGCCGAGGAGATCCGCGCGATCTTCCCCGAGATCTGCGAGCCGGGTTTCGCGCCCCAGTCCGCGCGTCCGATCCCGGAAAACGGCAAGCGCGCGCGCAAGCTGGTGGAACGGCACATGAAAAGCGCGCGGGATCTGGTCGAAATCGCCTGATCCCGGACGGGTCGCCCGCATCGGCGGGCGCCCCCATCGCGGGCAACCGCCCCCGGATCTGCCGAAAATCCCGGCAGATCCCCGTCCCGAGGCCGGTCGATCCCGGGAAAATGATCCATGGCCGCGCCTCCGGCGGCCCGCCTCCATTGATGGCCGCGCCCCGGAGGGATAGCGTCCGTCATCATCTACGAGAGCGGACATCATGGCCAAGGACGATTTCATCGGAGCCACCTCGAAAGCGGCGGGCGGCTGGGGCGCGCTGAAAAGCTGCGGCAAGCAGCTTTTGGGCAGCGGGGCGCCCTTGGCCGGGATGAAGGCGATGCTGCAGGCGAACCAGCCGGACGGGTTCGATTGTCCGGGCTGCGCATGGGGCGATCCCGAGCATGGATCGTCGTTCGAATTCTGCGAGAATGGCGTGAAGGCCGTCGCATGGGAGGCGACGAAGCGCCGCGCCACGCCGGAGTTCTTCGCCGCCCATGCCGTGAGCGCGCTGCGCGGCTGGAGCGATCACGACCTCGAGCAGCAGGGCCGTCTGACCCATCCGATGCGCCACGATCCGGCCACCGACACCTATGTGCCCGTGACATGGGACGAAGCGTTTGCCGGCATCGGCGCGGCCCTGCGCGCGATCCCGCCGGACACGGCCGAGTTCTACACCTCGGGCCGGGCCAGCAACGAGGCGGCGTTCCTCTATCAGACCTTCGTGCGGCTCTATGGCACGAACAATTTCCCCGATTGCTCCAACATGTGCCACGAGGCGTCGGGCGTGGCCCTGACCGATGCGATCGGCATCGGCAAGGGCACCGTCCGGCTGGAGGATTTCGAGCTGGCGGACGCGATCTTCGTCATCGGGCAGAACCCCGGCACGAACCATCCGCGCATGCTGGCCGATCTGCGCCGCGCCGCCGCCCGCGGGGCGCGCATCGTCGTGTTCAACCCGCTGAAGGAAAAGGGCCTCCAACGCTTCGCCGATCCGCAGAACAAGCTGGAGATGATGCGCGGCGGCAGCGAGCCGACCTCCACCGACTATTTCCAGCCGCGCCTCGGCGGTGACATGGCGGCGGTGCGCGGCATGGCCAAGGTAGTGCTGGCCGAAGGCACGCTCGACCGCGCCTTCATCGAGGCCGAGTGCCACGGCTTCGACGATTGGCGCGCGGTGGTGGAGGCGACGGGCTGGCCCGAGATCGAGGATCAGTCGGGCCTTTCCCGCGCCGAGATCGAGCGTGCGGCCCGCATCTACATGAACGCCGAGCGGGTGATCTGCACATGGGCGATGGGCGTGACGCAGCACCGCCATTCCGTCGCCACCATCCGCGAGATTGCGAACTTCATGTTCCTGCGCGGCAATATCGGGCGTCCGGGGGCAGGGCTCTGCCCCGTGCGCGGCCATTCCAACGTGCAGGGCGACCGCACCGTCGGCATCAACGAAAAGGCCCCCGAGGCCTTCATCGCCGCGATGGAGGCCGAACTCGGCGTGACGCTGCCGCGCCGTCCGGGGCACAACGTGCTGGCGGCGATGGGCGCGATGCTGGACGGTTCGGCCAAGGCCTTCGTGGGATTGGGCGGCAATTTCGCCCGCGCCACCCCCGACAGCGCCCTTTTGGCCGAAGCGATGCCGCGCCTCGATCTGACGGTGCATGTGGCCACGAAGCTGAACCATTCGCATCTGCTTCCGGGGCGGTCGGGCTGGCTGCTGCCCTGCCTTGGCCGGACCGAGATCGACCGCAACGCCGCCGGCATCCGCCAGATCGTCACGGTGGAGGATTCCATGAGCATGGTGCACGGATCGGGCGGCATCAATCTGCCCGCCTCGGAGCATCTGAAATCGGAGATCGCCATCGTCGCCGGGATCGCGGAGGCCACGGTCGGGACTGGGGTGCTCGATTGGGCCGCGCTGGCGGAGGATCATGACGAAATCCGCGCCATGATCGCCCGCGTCCTGCCCAGCTTCGACGATTACAACACCCGCGTGCGTCAGCCCCGGGGCTTCTGGCTGCGCAATCCGGCGTCGGAACGCGAATGGCGCACGCCCACGGGCCGCGCCAATTTCGGGGCCGATCCGCTGCCCCATCGCACCGAATGGCAAGAGGCGCAGGCGGGGCAGGGGGCCTTCGTGCTGCAGACCTTCCGCTCGCACGATCAGTACAACACCACCATCTACGGTATGGATGACCGCTATCGCGGGGTCTATGGCGAACGGCGGGTGGTGTTCATGCACCCTGAGGATCTGCGCGCCATGGGCCGCGCCGCGGGCGACCGGGTGGACGTTCTGGGCACGGGCGGACGCGTGGCCGAGGGCTTCCGCCTCGTGCCCTACGACATCCCGCGGGGCTGCGTTGCAGGCTATTATCCCGAATTGAACGTGCTGGTGCCGCACGATGCCTTCGGCGATCGCAGCCATACGCCGGTGTCGAAATCCATTCCGGTCCGCTTCCGCCCGGCCTCTTGATGGAGGGGGCGGATTGGACCGCCCGGATCGACGCGATCGAGCGGGCGGGGCAAAGCCGTCTGGGTGCCGTCATCCTGATGGCCGCGCAGGCGGGGATGGCGGGCGACAGCCGCACCTTCGCCCGGCGCTTCGGCGTGGCCCATGCGCTCGTCCTGCGCGAGGCGGTGATCCTGCACGAGGCGGGCCTGCTGGAGGCGCTCGGCCCGCCGGATGCCCCCCGCCGCCCGCTGATCCCGACCGCGCGAGGGGCGGCGCTGGCGGATTAGGCGACGCGCCGGCCCTGCACCCATGTCTCGCGCAGCAGCGGCTGGCCCCCCGGCATCGCGATGCGGATCAGGTCCGCGCGCAGGCCCGGTGCAAGGCGGCCCCGATCGCTCAGCCCGGTCGCGGCGGCGGGGGCGGCGGTGACCGTCCCGATCCCCCGCGCGACATCGCCCCACAGCGCCCCCAGCCGGAACGCCGCCAGAAGCAGCGCCGCCGGCACATAGTCCGAGCTGACGATATCCAGAAGCCCCGCCTCGGCCAGATCGCCCGCCGCGATGTTGCCCGAATGGGACCCGCCCCGGATCAGGTTCGGCGCGCCCATGATGTTGCGGATGCCGGCGGCGCGGTTGGCGGCTGCAGCCTCCAGCGTGGTCGGAAACTCCGCCAGCCGGATGCCATGCGCCGCCGACACCGCCACATGCGCCGCCGTCGTATCGTCATGGCTGGCCAGCACCGCGCCCCAGCGATTGGCCGCCGCGACCGCCGCCGCCTCGTGCAGCGCGCCGTAACGCGCATGCAGCGCGATCAATTGGGCGCAGCGTTCCTCGAACACCTCGCGCGACATGCCGCGTTTGCCCATCGAATAGCGGGCATAGGCCTCCATGTCGCGGAACTGCCGCTGGCCGGGGGTGTGGTCCATCAGGCTGACGATGCCGATGCCGTCCTCGGGGCCGAATTCGTCCAGCTCCTCGGCCAACGTCTCCGAACAGATCTCGGCCCGCAGATGGATGCGGTGGCTGATGCGCAGATGCGGGCGCATCTGCAGGATTTCCCGCGCCATGGAGCGGGCATAGCGGTCGTGATCCGTCCCGAGGATGGAGCCGACGCGCAGCGCATCGAACACCGTGGTGATGCCGGTCCCCGCGAGTTCGGCGTCATGGGCGATGATGGCGGCGGCATGGGGCCAGTCCACCCCCGGACGGGGCTGGATATGGCGTTCGAGGTTGTCGGTGTGCAGCTCGATCAAGCCCGGAGCCAGAAGATCGCCCCCCATATCCACGCCGCTGCGCGCCGGGGCGCCGATCTCGGCGATATGGCCGTCGCGGATCACGATCGCGCCGGGACGCACCTCGTGTTCCAGAACCAGCCTTGCATTCGTCAATACGATGTCCGTCATGATCCATCCAGATGCGTGAAGTCCCATCCATCGCCATGGAACCGTGACATTCCCGCGATAACAGAGCCTGATGTGAAAGCAATTCCATGAAACGCTACGCGATATATTACCTGCCCCCGCCCGGCCCGCTGGCCGAGTTCGGCGCGCGGTGGCTCGGCTGGGATCCGCAGACCGGCGCGCGCCATCCCCTCCCACCCGAGCAGGAGGCGCTGACGGCGGCGCCGCGCCGCTACGGGCTGCACGCAACGCTGAAGGCGCCCTTCCGCCTTGCCGGGACCAAGGCCGATCTGATGGCGGCGGTGGGCGATCTGGCGGCGCGCCTGTCGCCCGTCGCGCCGGGCGATCTGACGGTCCGGCGCATCGGGCGCTTTCTGGCGCTGGTGCCCGGCGGCGATACGGGGCCGCTGAACGCCATGGCCGCGCGCATCGTGCAGGATCTCGATCCCTTCCGCGCGCCCTTGACCGAGGCCGACCGGGCCCGCCGCAATCCCGAACGGCTGACCCCGGCGCAGCGCACGCTGCTGGACCGCTGGGGCTATCCCTTCGTGATGGAAGAGTTCCGTTTCCACATCACCCTGACCGGCCCCTGCGATCTGGAACCGGACGCCCTTGCGCCGCGATTGGCCCCGGTCCTGCCCGCGCCCTTCACCCTGTCCGACATCTGCCTGATGGGCGAGGATGCGGAGGGCTTCTTCCATCTGCTTCGGCGCTATCCGATCTGACATCGGGCCTCCAGCACCGCCAAGGCGGCGGCGACGGCGTGATCCAGCGGGCCGCCATTGTCGATCTCGTGGACGGTGAGGCCAGGGGGCAGGGGGGCGGCGCGGCGCAGGCGGCGGCGCATGTCGTCCGGGTCCTCGCGGCCCCGCGCGGCAAGGCGGGCCGCGCGGATCTCCAGCGGCGCGGTGACATGGATGACCTCCAGCCCGGCAAAGGCGCGCGCGGCATCGCCCAGCCGACTGCGCGAGCCGTTGAAGAGCACCGTCCCCGCCACCCCCTTCGGCCGCGGCACGGCATAGCGCAGGCCATGCGCCTCCCAGATCAGCGCGAAATCGCCCGCCGCCGCGCGCGCGGCGAAGGTGGCGGGGTCCACTCCCTCGAACGGCTCGTCTCCGGGGCGTTCGGGGCGGGTGATGACGCGGCGCAGCACCGTCAGGTCCGACCGCCGCGCCTGCAGGGCCGCCAGCAGCGTGTCCTTTCCCGCGCCCGAGGCGCCGACCACGGCAAACACCTTCATGCCGCGCACCCCGCCACATCGACCAGCCGATCGCAGACGCGGGCCCGCGCCTCGGCGTCGTGAAAGATGCCAATGACGGCGGTGCCGCGGGCCTTCGCCTCCTCGATCAGGGACAGAACGGTGTCCCGGTTCGCGGCATCGAGGCTGGCGGTCGGTTCGTCCAGCAGCATCACCGGCACGGGGCGGATGAACCCGCGCGCGATGTTCACGCGCTGCTGCTCTCCGCCCGAAAAGGTGGTGGGGGAGAGGGACCAGAGGCGCTCGGGAATGCGCAGCCGCGTCAGCAGGGCGCGGGCGGCCTCGCGGGCCTCGTCCTCGGGGGCATGGGCCATCAGCGGTTCGGCCACCACGTCCAACGTCGGCACGCGGGGCACGACGCGCAGGAACTGGCTGACATAGGCCATGCGTTCGCGGCGCAGGGCGATGATCGCGCGCGGGTCGGCGCGGGCGATGTCGGTGCCCGCCACCATGACCGATCCGCCATTCGCCAGATAATTGCCCCAGATCACCCGCATCAGCGTGGATTTCCCCGCCCCGGACGGCCCCGCCAGCCCCACGCATTCCCCCGGCCCCACGGACAGCGACACGCCCGACAGCACCGGGATCACCGCCGATCCCTGATTGTGCAGGACGAAGGATTTCGACACGTCACGCAATTCGATCATCATCCCACCTGCAGAACCGAAGACACCAGAAGTTGCGTATAGGCATGCTGCGGATCGTCGAGGACCTGATCCGTCAGGCCGGTTTCGACGACATGGCCGCCCTTCATCACCATCAGCCGATCCGCCAAGAGGCGCACCACCGCCAGATCATGCGTGACGATCACCGCCGACAGGCCCATCCGCCGTACCAAACCGCGCAGCAAATCCAAAAGCCGCGCCTGCACCGACACATCCAGCCCGCCCGTCGGCTCGTCCATGAAGACGAGGCGCGGCCCCGTCACGAGGTTGCGCGCGATCTGAAGCCGCTGCTGCATCCCGCCGGAAAACCCGCCGGGCCGTTCGTCGATGCGGGCGGGGTCGATCTCCACCCGCTCCAGCCACTCCTCGGCGGCGCTGCGGATCGTGCCGTAATGGCGCGCGCCCACCGCCATCAGACGCTCTCCGACATTGCCGCCGGCGCTGACGGCCATGCGCAGCCCGTCGCGCGGATTCTGATGCACGAAGGCCCAGTCGGTGCGGCCAAGGCGGCGACGCTCGGCCTCGGTCATGGCCAGCACATCGCGGCCGTCGAACACCACCGTGCCGGCATCGGCAGGTTGCAGCCCCGCAAGGCAGGACAGAAGCGTGGACTTGCCCGATCCGCTTTCCCCGACGATGCCCATCACCTCGCCCGGATGCAGATCGAAGCTGACGCCGGTGCAGCCGATCCGCGCGCCATAGCGCTTCTCAAGGCCGCGCACACTCAGCAGCGCGCTCATGCCGCGCCCCCGTCCCGGCAGAAGGCCGTGTCCGAACAGACGAACATCCGCCCGCCCGCATCGTCGATGATGATCTCATCGAGATAGCTCTCGCGCGATCCGCAAAGGGCGCAGGGATGGTCGGCCTTGCTGGGAACGAAGGGGAAATCGTCGAAATCGAGGCTCTCGACCCGCGTATGGGGGGGCAGCGCATAGATCCGCTGCTCGCGCCCCGCGCCGAACAGCATCAGTGCCGGGCTGCGGTTCAGCTTGGGATTGTCGAAGCGCGGGATGGGCGAGGGGTCCATGACGTAATGCCCCTCCACCTTTACCGGATAGGCATAGGCGGTCGCGATCTCGCCATGGCGGGCGATGTCTTCATAAAGCTTGACCTGCATCAGGCCGTAATCGCTGAGCGCGTGCATGCGGCGGGTCTCCGTCTCGCGGGGTTCGAGAAAGCGCAGCGGTTCGGGGATCGGGACTTGGAAGACCATGATCTGCCCGTCCCGCAGGGGGGCTTCGGGGATGCGGTGGCGGGTCTGGATCAGGCTCGCCTCCTCGGTGCGTTCGGTCACGGCGATGCCGGCGGTGCGCTGAAAGAACCGGCGGATCGACACGGCATTGGTCGTGTCGTCGGCGCCCTGATCGATCACCTTCAGCACATCGCCCGGATGCAGGCAGGCCGCCGTCACCTGCACGCCGCCCGTGCCCCAGCCATAGGGCATCGGCATCTCGCGCGAGGCGAAGGGCACCTGATATCCCGGGATCGCCACTGCCTTCAGCAGCGCGCGGCGGATCATGCGCTTGGTGTCCTCGTCCAGATAGGCGAAGGTGTAGTCGGTCATGATTGCGCCTCCGCGGCCGCGCGCAGGCGGCGAACCAGCTCCAGTTCCGCCTGAAAATCGACGTAATGGGGCAGCTTGATATGTTCGAGGAACCCCGTCGCCTGAATGTTGTCGCAATGGGACAGCACGAATTCCTCGTCCTGCGCGGGGGCGCCGGTGTCGTCCTCGCCAAGCTCGCGCCAGCGCAGCGCTCGGTCCACCAGCGCCATGGCGATGGCCTTGCGCTCGGTCTGCCCGAAGGTCAGCCCATAGCCACGGGTGAATTGCGGCGGCTCGGTCCGGCTGCCCTTGAACTGGTTGACCGTGTCGCATTCGGTCAGCTCGATCTCGCCGATCTCCACCTCGAGGCCCAGTTCGGGGATCTCCATCGCGACGGGGACGGTGCCGATGCGCAATTCCCCGACGAAGGCGTGGTTGCGGGCATAGCCGCGCTGCGTCGAATAGGCGAGGCCGAGGAGGAACCCCTCATCCCCCCGGGTCAGCGCCTGAAGGCGCAGCGCCCGGTCCGCGGGCAGTTCCAGCGGCGCGCGCGTCAGATCGCCGGGCGGATCGCCGCCGGGGGGCGCGCCTTCGATCAGGCCGTCGCGATCCAGGATCGACAGGATGCGCGGGGTCGCGGCCTCTTCGGTCGGGGTCTGGGGGGCGGGGGGCACCGCGCCTTCGGCCAGAAGCGCGAAATCCAAGAGCCGGTGGGTGTAATCGAAGGTCGGCCCAAGGATCTGCCCGCCCGGCGCGTCCTTGAACGTGGCCGAGATGCGGCGGCTGATCTGCATCGCGCCCGTGTCCACCGGGGCAGAGGCGCCGAAGCGCGGCAGCGTGGTGCGATAGGCGCGGATCAGAAAGATCGCCTCGATCAGATCGCCGCGCGCCTGCTTGATCGCCAGCGCGGCCAGATCGGGATCGTGGAGCGAGCCTTCCGACATCACCCGGTCCACCGCCAGCGCCATCTGCGCGCGGATCTGCGGAATGGACAGATCGGGGATCGCGGGATCGCCGCGCCGTTCTTCGGCCAGCCACGCATGGGCGTTGTCGATCGCCCGCTCCCCCCCTTTGACGGCAACGTACATCTACAGCGCCTCCAGCCGGGTGGAGCGGGGAAGCGCGGACATCCGCGCCCCGCAGGTCAGGAACAGATCGAGGCCCAGCGGAAAGGCCGCCCGCCGCGCCCCCGGCAGATGGGCCGTCACCGCCCCCGCGATCCCCGGCCCGGTCAGGCGGTGGGTCGGCGGGCCGAACTCCGCGAGCTCCACGATCAGGGTGGCGGACCGGTCGGGATATTCGGGATCGCCCACCGCGAACCGATCGAGCGGGCAGAGCGCGTCCCATGTCCCCACGGCGAACATCGCCCCTTCGGCCCCCGACAAAGGCGCGCCGGTGTGGAACCCGATCCAGTCGCGCAGCGCCTTTGCGTCATGCGCGCCGGCCAGATGCACCGGGGTCGTGGTATCGGTCAGCGTCAGCAGCAGCGTCGCCGCCGCATCCGACAGCGGCGAAGGCGCGCGCGCCGCCGCAAGATCGTGCAGCGTGCCGGGGCGGGCCATCGCATCCAGCGCGCGGCGGAAGGCCTCGGCCGATTGGGCGGGGGCGTCGGCGAACCCACCGGAAAAGACGTCCTCCATCATGCCTCCGCCCGCGCCAAGGTGAAGAACTCCACCCGTGTGGCGGCGGCCTTGGCGCGCAGGGCGGCCTCGCGCTCGGCCCGCGCCTCGGCCAAGGGGCGCAGGATGCGGGCGCGGACCGGGGCCGGATCGTCCTGCATCATCGCATCGACGATGGCCGCCCGCCGCGCATGATCCAGATCGCGCCCCTGCACATAGGCATGGCCCACCGTCCCCGAGGCAAGGCGCAGCGTGCAGCGCGTCACCGGCATTTCCCCAAGGTTGAAGGGCGCGCCCGTGCCGCCCATCCGGCCCTGCACCATCACGGTGCCGATCTGCGGGGCGCGGGCCAGCCGGTGTTCGGGCAGCGGCCCCAGAAGCTGCGCCAACTGCGCGGGCGCGGCGCGGGCCAGAAGCCCCATCCAGCCGCTGCGATCCGTCAGATCCATCTCGACACCTTGCCATGTTGTCTAGTTATCTATATATCCAGACGTAACGGGCCGGGCCGAGTCGCTCAAGCGTCGTTTCATGAACCTTTCGCGACAGGGTTATCGGCATGCGCACCGCGATCTGGACCTCCATCGCCGCGACCTTGGGGGCAGAGATCGCCTCGGGTCAGCGCGGCCCCGGCGACCGCCTTCCAACCGAGGCGGAGCTGTCCGCGCGCTTTGGTGTGAACCGGCACACGGTGCGCCGGGCGTTGGCCGATCTTGCGGCGCGGGGGCTGGTGCATGCGCGGCGGGGGGCCGGGGTCTTCGTGCAGGACGGCCCGCCCCTCAATTATCCGCTGGGGCGGCGGACGCGGCGCTCGCAGAACCTGCTGGCGGCGGGGCGGGAGCCGGGCCGCCGCATCCTCAGCCTCGAGACGCGGCGCTGCAACGCCGCCGAGGCGGAGGCGCTGCGCCTGCCGCCCGGCGCGGCCGTTCACGCGATGGAGGGGATCAGCCTTGCCGACGGTCTGCCGCTGGCGGTGTTCCGCAGCGTCCTGCCCGCCGAGCGTTTCCCCGATCTGCTGCCCGCCTTGCGCGAGGAAACCTCGTTGACCGCCGCCCTTGCCCGCCACGGGGTGCCCGATTACACCCGCGCCGACACGAAGCTGACGGCCAAGCGGGCGAGCGCCACGATCGCGCTGCATCTGCGTCTGCGCGAAGGCGATCCGATCCTGCGCACCGTCGCCATCAATGTCGATGCGGGCGCCCAGCCGATCGAATACGGCCATGCATGGTTCGCCGGGGACCGCATCACCCTGAGCGTGACGCCCGATTAGCCGCGGATCAGCCGCCGCCGGATCCGCCCCGACACGGTGTCCATCACCATCACCATCAGCACCACGAGGATGATGTAATAGGTCACATCCTCCCAGTCCTTCTGCGTCTGGATCGCTTGGGTCAGCAACAGCCCGATCCCGCCGCCGACGATCGCGCCGATCACCGTGGCGCCGCGGGTGTTCGCCTCCAGCATGTACAGAACTTGGCTGAGGATCACGGGCATCACCTGCGGGATCACCCCAAAGCGGCTGCGCTGCAACGCATTCGCCCCGGTGGAGCGCAATCCCTCCACCTGCTTTTCGTCGGTATTCTCCAGCGCCTCGGAGAAGAGCTTTCCGAAGCTGCCGATATCGGTCAGCATGATGGCCAGCGCGCCCGTCATCGGCCCCGGCCCGAAGGCGCGGGCAAGGATGATGGTCCAGATCAGCCCATCCACCCCGCGCGCGAAATCGAACACGCGGCGGATGCCAAACCGCCCTGCGCGCGACGGGGCGAAGTTCCGCGCCGCAAGGAAGGACAGCGGCACCGAGATGATCGCCGCCAGCATCGTGCCGAGAAACGCCATCAGCAGCGTCTCGAAGATGGCCCAAGCGACATCGGCATGGCGCCATTGCGGGTTGTGCCAGAAGTCCGACCACATCGCCGCCGCATTGCTCTGCCCCGGTCGGATCTGATCGGGGGAAAAGGCGGCCTGCACCCGCTCGGGCCAGCTCATGTAATAGAAGGGGCTTTGCGTGGTGAAGAAGAACATCGGCCAGCCGAGGACGTAGCGGAACGTCTCGGTCCGGGCGCGCGTCACGGTCAGGCGGCCTTCGGGGCGGCGGATATCCACCCGCGTGCCCGAGGCGCTGATCCAATCCGGCATATCCGCGCCGGGATGGGTCAGGCGCAATTCGGATCCGGTCGGATCGATCGTGACGGTGCCGTAATCGGGCACGGTCAGGCGCACGGCGTCGGTGTCGTAGCGGATGACGGTGCCGCCGGACAGCTGCACCACCGTGACCGCGCCGTCGCGGCGCACCCAGTCCGGCCAGCGATCTTCGGGAAAGAGGCCGTTGCGCTCGCCGTCCACGGCCACGCTGGTCGCATCGCGGCGGTTGTCGCGCGTGACCTGAATGCGGTGGCTGTAGGTGTCGCGCAGCAGCACCGCGGCATTGTCGAGCCGCACCCGCTGCGACAGCTGCGGAATGTCGAAGGCGAAGAAGACATAGACGAGATAGGCGATCAGCCCCGCCAGAAGGGCGAAGGAGCCGAGGCGGCTGCGCCCGATGCGGCGTTCGGTATCGGCAAGGATGGCGACGGTCATCGGCGGCCCTTCACAAGACTGTTGCGTGCATGGCCCGAGATCTGATCGATGATCATGATCGTCAGAAACAGCAGGATGAAGATGGCGGCCGCCGCGTCGTAGCGGCCAAGGCCCCAGCCGATCGCGACCTTCAGTTCCGCCCCGATGCCGCCCGCGCCGACGAAGCCGAGGATCGCCGAGGCGCGCACGTTGATCTCGAACCGCAAGAGGCCATAGGACAGCCAGTTCGGCGCGACCTGCGGCAGCACCGCCAGCATCATCCGCTGCGCCCAGCTTGCGCCCACCGATTGCAGCCCCTCGACGGGCTTGGTATCGGCGTTCTCGTTCACTTCGGAGAACAGCTTGCCGAGCGCGCCCGTCGTGTGCCACGCGATGGCGATCATCGCCGGGACCGGCCCGCTGGACAGCATGAAGATCAGGATCAGCGCGATCACCACGTCCGGGATGGCGCGCATGATGTCCAAAAGGCGCCGCACCGCCGGCACCATCCGGGGGAAGGGCGCAAGGCCGGGCGTGGCAAGGAACGACAGGAACCCGCCCGCCAGCATCCCGATCAGGGTGGCGGCGGCGGCGATGTTCAGCGTTTCGATCAAGGCCGGAAGATAGAACCAGATGAGGCCGGGCAGAAGCGCGGCCTTCTCGGCGGCTTCGCCCACGAGTTCGGCGGGAAAGTCGAAGATCCGGTGCAGCCCGGACAGAAAGCCGCCCGCATTGCGGTCATTGGCCAGCCCGAACCCGCCGGCCAGAACCGCGACGAACAGCGCCAGCAGGATCGTCGAATAGGTGCGCTTGCGGCCGATCTGGGCCAGATAGTCGTCGGTGATCGTGGATGCGTGGTTCATCGGTCCCCCGTGGCGGGTGGGGCGGGCCGCAAGGGCCCGCCGGTCGTGATCAGCCGCCGTTCATGCGGCGCGCATCGATAATGCTTTCGTATTGCTGATGCGTCACGGGGATGAAGTCCTTGGCATCGCCCGCCGACACGCCATAGGCGCAGGTCGGATCGGTTTCCCACAGATCGGCGGTGATCTGCGTCACCTTGTCCTTCACGTCCTGCGGCAGCGCACGGCGCATGACCATCGGGCCTTCGGGGATCTCCTTGGACTTCCAGATCTCCACCAGATCGTTCATGTCCACCAGCCCCGCATCCGCCGCCTTGCGCAGCGCGCCCGAGTTGTAGCCGTCTTCCCAATTGCCCAGCCCGTCGGCCCACGTCACGCCCGCATCGACATCGCCGTTGTTCACGGCCACGATCGTCTGCTCATGCCCGCCGACGAAACGCACATCGCTGAAATAGGCGCCCGGCGTCATGTCGATGCCGGCCTGCGTCATTTCCACGTTCGGGATCAGATAGCCGGAGGTGGAGTTCGGATCGCCAAAGCCCATGACCTTGCCCCGCATATCCTCGATCGAGGTGATGCCGGAATCGCGGCGGGCAAAGCCGATCGAGTGGTAACCGATGGAACCGTCGAGGTTCTGCTTGACCAGGAACGGCTCCACAGCCTCGGGGTCGGTCATGTAGACCTTGGCATAGGCCGACGCCCCCAGCCATGCGAGGTCGATCGTGCCGCCCAGCATCCCTTGGATCACACCGTCGTAATCGGCGGGGGTGAAGACCTTCACCGGCACGCCGAGCGCCTCGGAGATCATGTCCGCATAGCATTGCTGGTTCGTCATGCGGTCCTGAGCGTTCTCGCCGCCGAGAACGCCGATGTTGAACTGCGTGATCTCCTGCGCGTGGATCGGTGCGGCCAGAAGCGTGGTCGCAAGCAGGGCGGGCAGTAGGGCTTTCATCCGTCGTCTCCATGAAATCGCGCGGCACCCGCCGCGGCAGGGGAAAAGGGGGTCAGTCGGCCAGAAGCGAGGCGGCATAGGCCTCGTCCTTCGGCGCATCCTCGGGCACGTCCATCGCGGTGGAGGTGGCCTGTTCGCGGAAGGCGGCCCCGGCGCCGTAGATCTCGCGCGCGGCGGCAAGGGTCAGTTGGGCAGGCACGCCGTCGAACACGATGCGCCCGTCCCGCATCCCGATCACCCGGTCGCAGTAGCGCCGAGCGGTATCGAGCGTGTGCAGGTTGGCGATGACGGTGCGCCCGTCCTCTTGCTGGATGCGGCGCAGGGCATCCATGACGACCTGCGCGTTCATCGGATCGAGGCTGGCGATCGGCTCGTCGGCAAGGATCACGCGCGGGTCCTGCATCAGGGCGCGGGCGATGGCGACGCGCTGCTGCTGGCCGCCCGACAGGGCCTCGGCCCGCTTGCCCGCCTGTTCGGCGATGCCCAGCCGGTCGAGGATCTCGATCGCGCGCCGGATGTCGGCCTTCGGCCACATGTTGAACAGCGTCGGCAAGGTGCCGCGCCGGTTTAGCAGCCCGTGCAGCACGTTGGACACGACATCCATCCGCGGCACCAGATTGAACTGCTGGAAGATCATCGCGCACTGGCTTTGCCATGCGCGTTTGTCACCGCCCTTCAGGGCCAGCACATCGGTGCCGTCGAACACGATCCGCCCCGAACTGGCATCGGTCAGCCGGTTCATCATGCGCAGAAAGGTGGATTTCCCCGCGCCCGAGCGGCCGATGATGCCGATCATCGCCGGCTCCCCGACCGAGAAGCTGGCTGCATCCACCGCGCGGGTCTGGCCGAAGATCTTGGTGACGTTCTCGACGTGAAGCAGCATCAGGTTCTCCCGTTCGCGGCGAACCTAAGGCCCGCGCATGATGGAACCGTGACGCAAGATTGAAGAAACGATGACGCCCGCCGAGGGCGGCGGACATGCATATGTCATAGTCGCGGCGGGGTTCGGGGCGCGAAACCTCGCGGCCGCCCGCAGGATGGGAATGACTTGGAACGCCATGACCCGACATCGGCGAGGCGTCGCGACGCGACTGGCCGGAAACGGGGCATGGTCAAAGGCAGCGGCCGGATGGAACTTACGAGGGATCGGTCCCATCCGACCGCTGCGGCCGCTAGGCCCGCAATCAGCTACGCGGAGCGGGGGCGGCAGCCTTCAGACCCGCCTCGACATCGGCCTTCTTGACCGAATAACCGGCCTTGCCGAGGCAAGCCGTGACCTTGGCGGCATCCGGGCGCGCGGGGCGCTGTTCGGCCGAAGCGGTCTTTTCGCCTTTCGGGCCGGGCATGCAGCCTTCCAGCGCCTTCTTCGGAACGCCCATCTTGGCGGCGGCGGCCGACAGGTCGGGCTGGGGCGGGCGCTGCTCTTGGGCATGGACGCCGCCGGCAAGGGCAAAGCCGCCCATCATCGCGGCGACAAGAAACGTACGGGTGTTCATAAGGGTCGTCCTGTGTGCTTCATCGGTCGGGACCGTGACGGTGATCGCGGCCGACCTATCCCTGTTACGCCGCGCGCCGTGGTTTCCGTCGCGGGATCGCTGAAAAGGATGTCATTTGCCATCTCTCCCTGAGGTTGTACCTTTGGGGGGACCATTCGATGCGGGCCGCCGCCCCATGACATCAGGAAGGACGACTGGACATGACCCTCCCCCCCCGCGCGCGCGGCCGGATTCTGGCCCTTGCGGCTGGCCTTCTCATCATGCAGCCGGGCGGCACCTTCGCCCAGCCGGCCGGTGGCCCGCCCCCCGGCGAAGGCCCCCCGCATGGCGACGGCCCGCCGCCCGGCAATGGCGGCCCGACCGATCCGAACCTCGGCGATACCAGCATCCTCTTCGAACAGACGCCGATCCCGGAGGCGGTCGATACCTGCGGCACCGATGGGGGCTATGACCGGCTTCTGTGTCTCGTCGATCTGCTGAAGGACGACATCGACGACGACGCGATCATGGACCGGCTTCAGCAGGACTATTCCGTCGCCACCGCCCAGATCTGGAGCAACCTGCCCGCCGGCGCCGTGCCGGACCGCCCCGGCGTCTATCTCGGCGAGTTCGATCAGAAGCAGCGCGGCATCATCAAGGCGATCATGATGGAGGCCACCGGCACCGCGCCGGACGAAGGCTTCGACGAGCTTTTGCAGATCAACAACGCCGACGATTACATCGGCACCGTCAGCACCGATTACAAAGCGGGCTATGCCTCCTACAACACCAAGATCGCCTTCCTCGGCACCCCGGATCGGACGGGAACGTGGGAGCTGTATTACGGCGGGCACCATCTGGCCTTTGCCAACACCTATCGCGACGGCGCGCTGGTCGGGGCCACGCCTTCGTTCCGCGGGGTGGAACCCTTCCCCCGCTTCGAGATGAACGGGCGCGAGAACATGCCCCTGACGCAGGAACGCGCGGCCTTCACCGCGCTGCTGCGCTCCCTCTCCGACGATCAGCGCGAGGCGGCGCGCCTCGAGGGCCGCTACCGCGACATCCTTGCCGGGCCGGGGGAGGACGACGCCATCCCGGACACGCAGGAAGGGCTGAACGTGTCGGAACTGAGCGCCGATCAACAGGACCTGCTGATGGCCGCCGTCGCCACCTATGTGGACGACATCGACGCCGCCGATGCCGCCCGCTACATGGAGAAATATCGCGGCCAGTTGGCCGATACCGTGCTCGGCTTCAGCGGGACGACCGAGGTGAACACCGAGGACGATTATGTCCGCATCCACGGCCCCTCGCTCTGGATCGAATTTTCGCTCCAATCGAACAAATCCACCGGAGAGATCGGCAATCACCCCCATTCGGTCTGGCGCGACCGTCAGGACGATTACGGCGGCAACACGGAATGAGGCTCGGACCCGTGCTGCGGGGCGCGGCGGCGGCGCTCGTCCTTCTGGCCGGGGCGGCGGCGGCGCATCCGCTGCCCGGCAGCGAGCTGACCTTCGCCGAGGAGGGGGCGCATCTTGCCCTGACGATCACCATGCCGGTGGAGGATCTGGTTCTGGCCGAACCCGCCCTTGCCGGGCTGGTGGACGTGCCCCTCGATACCGCCTTGCCGGAGGATCAGACCCGCGCGCTGGCGCGGTACATGCAGGCGCATATGGCGCTGATGCAGGGCGATGGCGTCGTGCCGCAGGATCTGCGGGATGCGCGGATCACCCTGACGCGGAACGACCATGTCGGCGCCTACAACCAGTTGGTGATGGCCTTCGCGCTGCCGATCGGGGCGGAGGCGTTTCCGCTGGGCCTGCGCTATGACGCGGTGCTGCATACGGTGCGCAGCCACCGCATCACGGTGCTGTGGTCCGCGCCGGGCACGGTCCGGACGCTGGCCCGGTTCGGCATGGCTCAGGCCCAGCCCGTGATGCTTCCGGCGCCCTGAAGGGGCGCCGGTATCCTACCGCTGATCGGCGGTTTCGGTGTCGTCCTTCAGATGGGCACGGACCTCGGCCACCTCCTCGGCGGTCACCTCCGGCGCGTCGTTGCCCCAACCCGTGCGGATGAAGGTCAGCACCTCGGCCACCTCGTCATCGTCCAGCCGCCAGTCGAAGCGCGGCATCCCCAGCGTGTTCGGACGCTCCTCGGTCCGGGGCAGGGTGTCGCCCGTCAGGATCAGCCGGATCAGCGAGGACGGATCCTCGGTCAGCACGGTCGGGTTGCCGGCCAGCCCCGGGATCGCATCCGTCGTGCCGGTGCCCGCGCTGAAGTGGCAGGCGGCGCAGCTGTCGAGGAAGACCTCCCCCCCGCGCGAAGACGTCTCCCCCCGGGCGAGCGCGCTGGCGGTGGCGGTGTCGCCGGGCGTGAAACGCGCCGCCTGATCGCCGGCGGGGGACAGCGTCTTGAGGTAGCGGGCGATGGCGGTGATATCCTCGGGCGTGAGGTATTGCAGCGAATGGGCGACCACATCCTGCATCGGCGGGCCGATCACCGCCGCATGGGCGTTGCGCGCGGTGGACAGCGTGCGGGCGATATCCTCTTCGGACCAGAGGCCAAGGCCCGACCCTTCGTCGCCGCGCAGGTTGTAGGGGATGTAGCCATCCACCGCCGCGCCGCCCGCAAGGAACCCATCCCCGCGGTCATCTAGCGCCACCTCTTGCAGCGTGGCCGCGCGGGGGGTGTGGCAGGTGCCGCAATGGCCCGGCCCCTCCACCAGATAGGCCCCGCGTGCCACCACGTCGTCATCGAAGCGGGACGGATCGAACACCGCATCCGCCCCCGGCCCGAAGGCCTTGCGCCAAAAGGCGAGGGGCCAGCGCATGTTCATCGGCCATGCGATGTCCGGGGCGCGGTTCTCGGCCTGCATGGGCGCGACGCCATGCATGAAATAGGCATAGAGCGCGGCGATGTCGTGATCGGTCATCCGCGCATAGGCCGGCCACGGCATCGCCGGATAGATCGTGGCCCCGTCCGGGCGGATGCCATGGCGCAGGGCGCGGTCGAAATCGTTCAGCGAGTAATCCCCGATCCCGGTATCCTTGTCCGGGGTGATGTTCGTCGAATAGATGGCCCCGATCGGCGTCGCGATGGGCAGCCCGCCGGTGAAGGAATCCGCAGCCTTCGGCGCATGGCAGGCCACGCAGTCCGAGGCATGCATCAGATATTCCCCATCGGCGATCAGCTCGGGGTCCTCCAGATCGAAGGCCGAGGCGTCGATCTCGCGCGTGGAGGTCGGCCAAAGGCCCCAAGCCAGCACCGCCGCACCGATCAGCACCACCGCGACGAGAAGGGTCAGAAGAATGCGTTTCATCATGTCCCCCTACCGGACCAGCGCGCCGGGATCGTTCAGATACTGGCCAGTGATCGCCTCGGCCGTCCAATAGGCCAGCGCGCCGACAAGGCCCGTCGGGTTGTAGCCGTGGTTCTGCGGGAAGGCGTTCGCGCCCGGCGCAAAGACGTTCGGCACGTCCCAGCTTTGGCAATAGCGGTTCAGGGCGCCGCCCTCGGGGGTGGCGGCCATCACCGCGCCGCCGGTGTTGTGCGTGGACTGATAGCTGGTGGTGTTCCACGACTCGTCCATCGCCTTGGCCTCGCCATCCACCGCCAGCGGGTTCAGCGGCGCGATCAGGGCGCGCAGCTTGTCCACATACCACTGCCCCGCAGCGGCCTCGTTCGGCTTCCAGTTGAAGGTCATCCGCAGCATCGGGCGCCCCCAAGCATCGCGGTAGGTGGGATCGAGCGACAGGTAGTTGTCGCGATAGGACATGACCCCGGTCTGGGCCTCGAACTCGCACGAATGCAGCAGGCCCTGCCGCACGCCCTGCTTCCAGCCGCGACCCCAGGATGGCGCGCCGGGCGGCGGGTCGATGCCGCGCACCGGCCCCGATCCGGGCTGCCGCGCCCATAGGATGCCCCCGCCGATGAAGCCCGCATCCCGCATATCGAGCTGCCCGACATTCAGATCGTCGATCGTGGCACCGGCCCCGCCGATCCCGATGAAGGTGTTGTGATGCGTGTTCTCGTCGAAATGCAGCTTCAGCGCGTTCAGGTTCTGATAGGCGTAGTTGCGCCCCACGGTGCCCGTCCCGGTGACCGGATCGTAAGGCTGGCCGATCCCCGACAGCAGCATCAGATGCACGTTGTAAAGCTGATAGGCGCAAAGCAGCACCAGCCCCGCAGGCTGCTCATGCTCCTCGCCGGTCTCCAGATCGACATAGGTCACGCCGGTGGCGCGGCTGCGATCCTCGGACAGGTTGATGCGCAGCACCTGCGCATTGGCCCGAAGCTCGAACCCCTGCCGCCGCCGCAGCACCGGCAGGATGTTCACGTTCGGGCTGGCCTTGGAATAGTTCAGACAGCCGTAATCCGAACAGAAGCCGCAGGCGTTGCACGGCCCCATCTGACAGCCATAGGGGTTCACATAGGAGGCCGACGCGTTCGAGGCCGGGATCGGATAGGGATTGTACCCCGCCTCGCGCGCGGCCCATGTGAACATCTCCGAGCCGAGGTAATCGGGGTTCGGCCCCAGCGGATATTCGGCCGAGCGGCTGCCCTCGAACGGGTTGCCCCCCTCGCGCCGCTGGCCGTTCAGCACGCCCGCCCGGCCGGATGTGCCGCAGACCTTCTCGAACATGTCGAAATGCGGCTCCATCTCCTCCCATGAGAAGGGGTAGTCCTGCACCAGCATGTCGTCGGGGATCAGATCGAGGCCGAAGCGTTCCTCGATATGGCTGCGCAGGCGCAGATCGTCCGGCATGGCGCGGAAATGGCACCCCGACCAATGCGTGCCTGCCCCGCCCACGCCCGTTCCGGGCTTGAAGCTGCCGATCCGCCGCATCGGCACGGCGGCTTGGCTGCGGTTGTGGCGGACGGTCACCGTCTCGTTGTTCAGGGGCTGAAGGAATTTGCGGTGGATCGAGCCTTCCACCGCATCCACGACGCGCGGATAGGCGAAATCGGGCTGGGTGTGCCGGTCCGGCCCCCGTTCCAGCGCGACGACGTTCAGCCCGGCATCGGTCAATTGCTTTGCGAGGATGGACCCCGTCCACCCCATGCCGATGATCACGGCGTCGGTCTGCGGTTTCACGGCCATGCGGTCACCCCCTGTTTCCGGCAAGATCGACGGGCGGCAGCGGATAGGCTTCCCGCACCGTCACCCAGTCGCTGTAATCGGCCCGCACACCGGGATATCCGATGCCCTTCCACGCCGCCTGATCGCGGTTCCCCCCCCATGAGGGATCGGCGAAATAGCCGACCTGCAATTCCTTCCAGAAATCCGAGAAGAACCGCGACGCGGAGACGCGGGCGAATTCGGGCTCGCCCTTCTCCAGCGCGGTCAGCACCGCGATGCGGGCTTCCTCGTCCAGATCGGCAAAGCCCGCGCCGCGCGTGTCGCGGCACCATGCATCGGCCTGATCGATCCCCGTCTGCACGATATCGGCCAGCGCCAGCGGCCCCTGATAGCCGAAATCGCGGCCCAGCGTCTCATCGAACGGCCCCTCGCGGAACCAGATGGAGCCTTGCGCATAGGGCGTCTGCATGTGCCGATCCAGAAAGACCGGCACCCCCGCCTCCGACCCCGACGGCCCGTATTCGTCCGCCGGGATCAGCGTGTCGGCGGCGGCGATCACGAAGGCCCATTGCGCAGCGTTGAAGAATTCGGGGGTGTATTCGGCGGTGGCGGGCGGGGTCTGCGCATGGGCGGGGCGGAACGCCGCCACCCCCGCCAGCGCCGCCGCCGAACTGCCGAGAAAGCCGCGCCGCCCCAAACGCGTTTGACGGATGTCACGAAGGGGGGGCGTCGGATCGGGCTTGTGCGTCACGGGATTCGTCCTGGCCTGATGCTGGGAGATGTCGGACAAGCTAGCCCACCCCTCTGTCAGGGAAAGCGATTTTCGGACAAATTGTCGCAGATCGCCCGGCGCTTGACCTATGCCGCGCTGCGTGCAAGGTTTGCCCGGAATGCGACAGGGGCGCTCGGGAAACCGGGCTGAGACGGACCCTTTGAACCTGAACCGGATAATGCCGGCGGAGGGAGGCGCGGAACCACCGGCACCCCTGCCGGTCGGCCGGCCTTCCCCCACCGCGGAGGAGAGAGGCTTGCCCGATACCGCAGATCACCTTGCCCGGATGCGCGCGGCCGCGCCCCTCGTGCAGAACATCACCAATTTCGTTGCGATGAACGTCATGGCCAATGCCATGCTGGCGATCGGCGCCTCGCCCGCGATGGTCCATGCCGAAGACGAAGCGGCCGAGTTCGTGCCCCTTGCCGCCGCGCTCAGCATCAATATCGGCACGCCCGATGCGCGGTGGGCTGAAGCGATGTGCGCGGCGGCGGCGGCGGCCCGGGCGGCGGGGCGGCCTTGGGTGCTCGATCCCGTGGCGGTGGGGGCGACGCGCTTTCGGCGCGATCTGGGCGCGCGGCTTCTGGCCCAAGCGCCGACGGTGATCCGGGGCAACGCCTCGGAGATCCTTGCCCTTGCGGGAGGGACGCAGGCGGGGCGGGGGGCCGATGCCGCCGACAGCGTGGCGGCCGCCGAAGGCGCGGCGCGCGATCTGGCGCGGCGCAGCGGCGCGGTCGTGGCCGTGACGGGCCCGGTCGATTTCGTCACCGATGGGGCGCGGGCCGCGCGGGTGGCGAACGGCCATCCGATGATGCCGCGCGTCACCGCCCTCGGCTGCGCGCTGACGGGCGTGGTCGCTGCCTTCGTCGCCGAGGCCGACGCCTTCGACGCAACGCTCGCCGCCATCGCCTGCTATGGCATCGCCGGAGAGATGGCGGGCGCCACCGCCGCAGGGCCGGGATCGTTTCAGGTGGCCTTCCTCGATACCTTGGCCGCCCTCGACCCCGATGAGGTGCGCGCCCGTGCCCGGATCGTTGCCGCATGATCCCGCCGCTGTGCTTCATCACCGATGCGGCGGCGCCGCAGAGCGTGGCCGATCAGGCACTGGCCGCGGCGCGGGGCGGGGCCGGTTGGGTGCAACTGCGCGACAAGACGCTGCCCGATGCCGCCTATGCGGCGCTGGCGCGCGATCTGATGGCCCGGCTAGCGGGCACGGGCGCGCAGCTTGTCGTCAACGACCGGGCGGAGGTGGCGATCGCGATCGGCGCCCCGGCGCTGCATATCGGGCAAGAGGATGGCGATCCCGCCGCGATCCGCCGCCGCATCGGCCCCGCGATGACCCTCGGGCTGTCGGTCGGCAATGCGGCGGAGCTGGCCGCCGTGCCGGCGGGGGTCGATTACCTCGGCCTCGGGCCGGTCCATGCCACCGCCTCCAAGGCCGATCACGCGCCGCCCATCGGCCTTGGGGGGTTCGCCCGCCTTGCCGCCGCGACCCCGCTGCCCTGCCTTGCCATCGGCGGCATCACCGCCGCCGAGGCCGCCGCCATCCGGGCCGCGGGCGGCGCGGGCCTCGCCGTCGTTTCCGCCATTTCGCGCAGCCCCGACATGGTCGCGGCCGCGCAGGATCTTCTTCGCGCATGGGAGGCCGCATGATCCCCAACATCCTATCCGTCGCCGGTTCCGACAGTTCGGGCGGCGCGGGCATTCAGGCCGATATCAAGGCGATCAGCGCCAATGGCGGCTATGCCATGACGGCCATCACCGCGCTGACGGCGCAGAACACGCGCGGGGTGCAGGCGGTCACGCTCACCTCTGCGGGCGATGTCGCGGCGCAGATCCGGGCCGTGCGCGAGGATATCGCCATCCACGCCGTGAAGATCGGCATGCTGGGCGATGCCGCCATCGTGCGCGCCGTGGCCGAGGCGCTGGCGGGGCTGACCTGCCCGATCGTCCTCGATCCGGTGATGGTCGCCAAAAGCGGGGATCGTCTGCTGCACGCCGAAGCCGCCCGCCTTCTGCGCACGGCGCTGATCCCGATGGCCACCGTCATCACCCCGAACCTGCCCGAAGCCGCCGATCTTTTGGACGAGGCGGAGGTCACGGACCGCGCCGGGATGCTGCGTCAGGCGCGGGCGCTGCTGACGCTCGGGCCGCAGGCGGTGCTGCTGAAGGGCGGGCATCTGGGTGGCGGGGACAGCCCCGATCTGCTGCTGACCGCCCAAGAGGAGCTGTGGCTGGAGGCCCCACGCCTTGCCAGCCGCCACACCCATGGGACGGGCTGCACCCTGTCCTCGGCGCTGGCAGCGCGGATGGGCGCGGGTGTGCCGCTGGCCGCCGCCGTGGCGGGGGCCAAGGATTACATCCGCCGCGCCATCGCCGCGGCGGACCGGCTGTCCGTCGGGGGCGGCTGCGGCCCCGTCAATCACTTCCCCAAGGAGATGCCGCAATGACAGGCTTCACGCAGACCCTCGCCGCGGCGACGGCCTCCCTCAACCGTCAGATCCACGCGATGCCGTTCAACCGCGCACTGGCCGATGGCACGCTGCCCGAGGCGACGTTCCGCGGCTATATCGTGCAGGACGCGCATTACCTCGAGGGTTTCGCCCGCGCGCTGGCGCTGGTGGCGGCCAAGGCCTCCGATCCCGATGCGATCGCACTTCTGGCCAGTTCCGCCGCCGGGGCGATTTCGGCCGAACGCTCGCTGCATGCGCATTACATGCAGCTGTTCGGCGTCAGCGCCGAGCAGTTCGCCGCGACCGAGGTCTCGGCCGCCTGCGATCATTATGTGTCCTATTTGCTGCGGGTCGCCGCGATCGGGAATTTCGCCGAAGGGGTGGCGGCGCTGCTGCCCTGCTTCTGGATCTACCGCGACGTGGGCCGGGCGATCGCCGAACGCGCAGCCCCCGGCAATCCCTATGCCGCATGGATCGACACCTATGCGGGCGAAGCCTTCGACGAGGGGGTGACGCGGATGCTCGCCCTGACCGACCGCGTGGCGGCGGCGGGCGATGCGGCCTGCCGGGCACGGATGCAGGCGGCCTTCGCGCGGTGCTGCTGGCATGAATGGCACTTCTGGGACAGCGCCTATCACGAACGCGGCTGGCCCGCCCCCTGAAGGCCGCGCATGAACCTCCGGTCGATGCCGTCCTTCAGCCGCCACAGCCATGGGCCGTGCAGGGTGATCCCCCGCCATTCCGCCAACCCCGATCGTCCGCCAAGCGCGATGATCTTCAGATAGTCGCGCTGCGGATCGAAACGACGCAGCCGCCGCCCGTCATGGGCGGCGGCAAGGTTCTGCGCCAGAACCGGGGCCTGACGCACGGCAAAGACCCCGGCCTTGGGGCGGGGGGCGTGCATCATCGCGGCGCAATCGCCCACGGCGAAAAGGCCGGGATGCCCCTCCACCTGCAGATACGGATCGACGCGCACGAAGCCGCCCGCATCCACCGGCAGGCCCCGCGCGGGCCAGCCATGGGCCCGCGCCCCGGCCACGCCCAGCGTCAGCGCGCTGGCGATGCGCGCGCCCGAGGCAAGGACCACCGCCTCCGCCTCGATCCGTGCGGCCCGCGCGTCGAGGCACAGGCGGATGCCCGCGCGGGCGAAGGCGCGGTGCAGGCAGGCGCGGGTGCGGGGGCGCAGGCCGGGGGCGAAGACCGGCGCGGCCTCTAGGATCGTCACAGGCCGGTGGCCGCGATGGGACAGGGCGAGCGCCATCTCCGCCCCCGCGACCCCGCCGCCGATGACGACCGCCGGGCCTGCGGCGGGACCGGCGGCCAAGCGCGCGGCCAGCGGCCCCATAGGCTTGACCGCCACCGCATGGGCGGCAAAGCCCGGCAGCTCCGGCATCGCGCCATGGCTGCCGATATCCAGCGCCGCGACATCGTATTCCAGCATATCCCCGCCCGACAGGCACACACGGCGGGTGGCGGGATCGAGGTCCATGATCTCAGCCCGGCGAAAGGCGATGCCGTGACGATCCGCGAAATCCGTCAGATCGACGCGCAAGGCCCCGGCCGGATAATGCCCCGCCGCATGGCCCGGAAACATCCCCGAATAGGTGGCATGGCCCGCCATATCCACCAGCGTGATGCGCGCCTGCGGCAGCGCCGCGCGCAGCGGGCGCACCGCCAGAAGATTGGCATGCCCCGCCCCCAGAAGCACGATCCCCGCCGCCTTGCCCTGCATTCTGCCCCCATCCGATTGCGCCGCGCCCATCCTAGCGCGCGAGGGCCCGCCTGCCCACCGCGCATTCGGGTTTGCCGCCCGGCGCAAGGCCGCTATCATCGCCCCCACGGGACCGGGGCGGGCCCGCAACCGGACCCCGCCCCCCGACGCAACAAAAGGACACCCCATGCGCAAGCTTTTCGCGACGATCCTGCTCTGCCTTGCCGGCACCGCCGCTCAGGCCGAGGATTGGGTGATCAAGCCCAGCCCCTATGACGTGGCGACCACCGCCGACCGGCTGGAGGGCATCATCGACGCCAGCCCGGCATCGCTCGTGGCGCGTGTCGATCATCAGGCCGCCGCGGCGGGGGCCGATCTGCAGATGGACCCGGCGACGGTGCTGATCTTCGGCAACCCCGCCCTTGGAACGCCGCTGATGCAGGCCGATCCGCGCGCGGCGCTGGACCTGCCGCTGCGCGTTCTAGTCTGGCAGGACGCGGACGGGGCGAAGATCGGCTATCTGTCGGTGGAGGCGCTGGCCGAACGCTATGACCTCGACAGCGCCAAGGACACGCTGGAGCGTATGAAACAGGCCCTTGCGAGCATGACCGACAAGGCCGTGGCCGAGGACTGATCCCTAGCCCGCATCGCAACTGGGCGCGGGGGGAAGGCGCCACGGCGCCGCCACCGGGCCCAGATCGGCGATGCGCGCCCCCTCCGGCCCCAGCCGCACCGACACGGCCCGGCGGCCATCCGCGCCGAACGCAAGGATGCGGGGGCCGTTCGGGCAGCGTTCGATCCGGCTGGCCACCTGCTCCTGCCCGATGGCGTGATTGCTGACGCCCCGCACCGCCGCGACGGGCACCAGCCGATCCCCCTCCAGCCGCAGGATGCGCAGCACCGGCTCCAGATGCGGCTTCTCGACATAGGCGATCTCCATGCGGCCATCGCCATCGAGATCGGCCGCCCCGACCGGGGCCAACCAGCGAAAGCGCGTGCCCAGAAATGCGGTCGCCGCCCGCCGCGCAAGCCGCGGCGCGCCGTCCACCCTCCGCACCGTCCAGACCGCAAGCCGCGAGCCCTTTTGCAGATCGCTCTCCACCACCACGATCTCGGGGCGGCCGTCGCCATCGAGATCCACCAGCCGCGGGGCGAAATCCTCGAAGACGAGGGTCTGCGGCAGGCGGATGCCGATGGCGCAGCCGCCGCAGTCCGCAAGGTCCGCCACCAATTCCCCCTGCGGCTTGATGGAGCCGAGGATGCCGTGCGGATACCGGTCCGTCGGCGCGGCAAGGCGCGCGGCCTGCACCGTCTGCGCCGCAGCACCCCCCGCAAGGCACAGCGCCAGCGCCGCCCCCCATCCCATGATCCGCCGCATCCCGCTCTCCTTTTGGTTCAACCAAGCCGCGTGACCGCGCCGCCCGCGGCCTCGGCATCCTCGGCGTCGTGGGTGACGAGCAGGGCCGCGATCCCGGCGGTGCGGATGCTGTCGAAGACGAAGCGGCGGATGTCTTGCCGCCGTTCGGCATCGAGGCCCGAGAACGGCTCGTCCAGAAGGACGGCCCGCGGGCGCGCCAGAAGCGTGCGCAGCAGTGCAACGCGCGCCTGCTGCCCGCCCGACAAGGTGGCCGGATCGCGAGGGCCGAAACCGGCAAGGCCCGCCCGCTCCAACGCGTCTTCGACCGCGCGTCGGCGCGCGGCGCGCCCGCGCACCGATGGGCACAGCCCGAAGGCGAGGTTTCCCGCGACCGACAGATGCGGGAACATCACCGCCTGCTGGAACATGACGCCGATGCGCCGACGCTCGGCCGGAAGGGGCATCACATCGCAGCCATCGACCAGCACCCGCCCGTCGGCGCGGAAGGTGCGGGGCAGGTGGCCGCCGACCGCGTTCAGCAGCGTCGATTTTCCCACGCCCGACGGCCCCATCACGCAGCCCACCGCCCCCGGCGCAAGGCGCAGGCTGAGCGGGGCGAACAGCGCCCGGCCATCGGGGGCGCGCACGCACAGCCGGTCGAGGTGAAGGCTCATGCGGTGTCTCCGTTCAGGGCGCGGCGGTTGCGGTGCAGGCGCTGCGGCACGATCAGCGCCAGCAGGAACACCGCCCAAGGCAGCGCCGCCTGCAGCGCGGCATGGACCGCCGCCACCCGCCGATCCGACCCCGAGGAAAGGGCGACCGCCTCGGTCGTCAGGGTGGCGATGCGCCCGCCGCCAAGGAACAGCGTCGGCAGATATTGCGCGATGGAGACGGAGAAACCGATCGCCGCCGCCGTCAGGATCGGGGCCAGAAGCGCCGGCAGCTTCACATGCCACAGCCGCCGCCACGGGCCCGCGCCCAAGGCGGCGGCCGTCCGCTCCAGCCGCGGATCGAGGGCGGCCCAAGGCCCCGCCAACGCGATCATCACATAGGGAAAGACGAAGAGCATATGCCCCCAGATCACCGCCGGAAGGGGCGCAACCCCGTGGCGCAGCGCCAGCCCCGACACCCCCACCAGCACCGAGATCTGCGGCAGCAGCAGCGGCAGATAGACCGCGATGCGCATCCAGCCGCGCAGGCCCCGACGCCCGGCCCGGTCCCCGCCATCGAGCCACGCCACCGCCAGCACGAGCGCCAGCCCCGCCGCCGCCGCCGCAATGCCGAGCGACAGGACCAGCGCCCGCATCCAGCCGCCGCGCCCCTGCCATGCCCGCAGCGACAGCCCCCCCGGCCACAGATCCGGCCAGCGCCATGTGAAGGCGACCGACCATAGCGCAAGCCCCATCAGCGCCAGCGCCGCCAGCGCCACCAACACCGCCGTTCCCGCCAGCGGCAGCGCCGCCACCCGGTCCAGCCCGCGCAGCCGCGCGCCGCATCCCAGCACCGCCCCGCGCACGAGCCGCCCCGCCGCCGCCGCCCCCCAGACGAGCGCCATCGCCGCCGCCGCCAGCATCATCTGAAGGCACGCCCCCGCCGAAGCCGGAAGCAGCGCCCGCAGATCGGGATCGGTGAACAGCCGCGCCACCAGCACCGACAGCGTCGGCGGGTTCGACGGCCCAAGGATCAGCGCCATATCCACCACCGACACGGAGAAGGCGACGACCACCATGACCGGCAGCCGGATCAGCGGCCAAAGCTGCGGCAGCAGAAGGCAGAGCCAGATCGCCGCGCGCCCATGCCCAGTGGACCGGCCCGCCGCCATCTGCGCCCGCATCGGGATCTGCGTCGTCGCCCCGATCAGCACGAGGATCAGGAACGGAAGCTCCTTCAGCACCAGCCCGAGGATCAGCGCCAGCCCCCACGGATCGCCCACCGTCGCAAGATCGGGCGGGCGCACCCATCCGGCCAGCGGCGCGATGGCGCGCGCGATCCATCCCGACGGCGCCAGCACGAAGGCCAGCCCGATCGCCAGCGCTGCATGGGGCGCAGCCAGCAGCGGCGCAAGCAGGCGGCGCAGCCCCGCCATGCGCTGCGGCAGCGCCGCCACCGTCACCACCGCCAGCCCGAAGGCCAGCGCCGTCGCGGCGAGCCCCGTCCAAAGGCTGAGCGCGGCTGCCCGCCACAGGCCCGGCACCGCCAGAAGCGCGCGCCACGCGGCCAGATCCGGCCCCTCGGCCCCAAGGGCGGGCATATGCCCGAACCCCGCCGCCGCGCTGTGATACAGCCCCAGCAGCACCGGCAGCACCACGGCCGCCAGCACGATCAGGCCGCTGGTGACGCGCAGCCGGTTCACCGCGTATAGCGCCGCTGCCATTCGTCCGTCAGGCGGGTCATCCATGCCGGATGCGGCTCGGTCAGGACGGGGCCGAGATCGGCGAGCGTCGGCAGGGCCGGATCGTCGGGCAGGGCGGCGAAGGCCGCGCGCCCCTCGGCATCCAGCCGCGCCGGGTCCAGCACCGAAAAGGCCCCCAGCACCGCCGGGTCCTGCATCCGCGCCTGCGTGGCCGGATCCAGAAGCGCATTCGCCACCACCTCGGCACCGGCCCGGTGGGCGGCGTTGAAGGGGATCGCGACGAAGCTGACATTGCCGATGCTGCCCCCGTCGGGGACATGCACGCGCACGCTGGGGGGCAGCAGCCCTTCCGCGATGGCCGCCGCCGCCGAGGCCGGATCGAGCGACATCGACATATCCACCTCGTAATCGTTCAGCATCTGAAGCTGCACGCTCTCATTCTCGGGGAAGGACTGGCCCTGCCGCCACAGGTTCGGCCGCAGCGCGTCGTACCAGTCCCAAAGCGGGGCGGTCGCGGCGGCGAAACTGGCATCGGTCGGCGGAATGGATAGGTCGGTGCCGAGGGGGGCCAGTTCGATCAGCGCCTGTTTCAGAAAGGTCGCGCCCATGAAATTGGCCGGATCGGGATGGGTTACGCGCCCCGGATGCGCGGCGGCCCAGCCCACCCAATCGGCCATGCGGCCGGGCGGGGGATCGATCCGGTCCGCGTCATAGGTGAAGACGAACCGCGCCAGCCGCCACGGGGATTCCCGTCCCTCCACCGGCACGGTGAAATCGACGCTGTTGGCCGAGCCTTCGGACAGATCGAGCCATGCCGCGTTCGGCAGATCCTGCACGAAGGGCGCGCCCAGCAGCCCCTGATCGGCCATCGCGAGGAAGTTCGGCCCGTTCAGCCAGATCAGATCGACCGACCCGTCCGCATCGCGCCCCGCCGCCTTTTCCGCCAGAACGCGCGCCACCGCATCGGCCGTATCGGCCAGCGGGACCTGCCGCAGCGTCACCCCGTAATCGCGCAGCACCTCCTCGCCGACCGAGGCGATGAAGTCGTTGGTGCGCCGATCCCCGCCCCATGCGTGGAAATACACGGTCTGACCCCGCGCCTCGTTCAGGATCTGCGTCCAATCCTCGGCCTTGGCCATGCCGGCACCGGCCAGCAGAAGAACGGCGGAGAGAAGCGCTTTCATCGGGGTCTCCGTACGGATGGGGGGGCGAAGGCGGTCCAGCCCTGATGCCAGCGCAGCACCGTGGTGACGGCGCAGGCCGCGGCGAAGGTCCATGCCAGCGGCGCGAAGGCGGCGGGCAGAAGGCACATCAGCAGGAACAGCGCGATCGTCTCGAACCCCTCGGTCAGGCCGCCGAGGTAATAGATGCCCTTCTGGGGAAACTGCTCGGCCTGACGGCCGCTGCGCGCCGCGATGGCGGCAAAGGCCAGAAAGGACGATCCGGTGCCGACGAAGGCCGCGATCAGCACGGCGGCGGGCAAAGCATGCGCCGCCGGATCGTGCAGCGCAAAGCCCACCGGCACCAGCGCGTAGAACACGAAATCCAGCGCGATGTCGAGAAAGGCCCCCCGCTCGGTCGGGCCATGGATCTGCGCCACCGCGCCGTCCAGCCCGTCCATCACCCGGTTCGCCACGATCAGCGCGAACGCCGCCCCCCACCAGCCGAGCGCAAGGGCCGGAACCGCCAAGAGCCCGAGGGCGAACCCCGCAAGGCTGACGCTGTCGGCCCGCACGCCGCGCCGCGCCAGCCATTGGGCGGGCGTCTGCAACACCGTGCGCTGAACCGGGTGGATGTAGGCGTCGATCATCCGCGCCTCCAGCGGTGGAACCGCTCCACCAGCGCCAAGGCGCGCGGATTGACATGCGCGCGCCGCCACGCCCCGGCGACCGATTTGTTCGCCTCGGTCCATGTCGGATAGATGTGGATCGTGCCCAGAACCTTGCCGAGGCCCAGCCCGTGCTTCATGGCCATCACGAACTCCGCGATCAGATCGCCCGCGTGATCGCCGACGATGGTAACGCCAAGGATACGATCCTTGCCCGGCGGTGTCAGCACCTTCACGAAGCCATGCGCCGCGCCATCCGTCACGGCCCGGTCGAGGCCCGCCAGATCGAAGCGCGTCACCTCGTGCGGGATGCCCTTTTCGGTCGCCTCGGTTTCGGACAGGCCGACGCGGGCCACCTCGGGGGCGGTGAAGGTCGCCCATGGGATCACGCGGTAATCGGCCTTGAACCGTTTGAACATCCCGAACAGCGCGTTGACGCTGGCGAACCACGCCTGATGCGAGGCGACATGCGTGAACTGGTACGGCCCGGCGACATCGCCCGCCGCAAGGATGTTGGGATAGCGGGTCTCGAGATACGCGTTCGTCTCCACCGTGCGGTCGGCGGGGATGCCCAGCTCCTCCAGCCCGAACCCTTCGAGGCGGGCATGGCGGCCCACGGCGACGATGATCCGGTCGAAGGGGATGCGGCGGGTCTCGCCCTCATGCTCCACCTCGATCCAACGGTCGCCATCGACCCCGCAGCGGACGGCGGAATGTTCGGTCAGGATCGACACCCCGTCCGCGCGCATCGACGCCATCACCATATCGGCGACCTCGGGATCCTCGCGGCCCATCAGCCGGGGCGAGCGTTCGATCTGCACCACCTCGGAGCCGAGGCGCGCGAAGGCCTGCGCAAGCTCGCAGCCGATCGGCCCGCCGCCCAGCACCACGAGGCGGCGCGGCGGGTCCTGCATCCCGCGCAGCCCCTCCCAGAGGGTGTCCGAGGTCAAGGGCTCCACCAGATCGAGGCCCGGCAGCGGCGGCAGGAAGGGCCGCGCGCCGGTGGCGATGATGACCGAGCGGGTGGTCAGGCGGCGCGCGGTGCCCTCGGCATCCGTCACCTCCACCGTCCACGGATCGATCAGGCGGGCATGGCCCTTCAGCGCCTCGACGCCAAGGCTGGTGTAGCGTTCGACACTGTCATGCGGGGCGATGGTGGCGATGATGCGGTGCACCCGCTCCATCACGGCGGCAAAGGGGATCACGGGGGCGGTGTCGGTCAGGCCCTGCGCGCTGGCATGGCGCATCTCGTGGGCAAGGGTCGCGCTGCGGATCAGCGCCTTGGAGGGCACACAGCCGTAGTTCAGACAGTCGCCGCCCATCTCGCCGGCCTCCACCAGCGTGACGCGCGCCTTCGTCGCCGCCGCGATATAGGCCGAGACGAGCCCCGCCGATCCCGCCCCGATCACCACGAGGTTGCGGTCATAGGAGGATGGGCGCGTCCAACCGGCATAGACGCGCCGGCGCCGCAGCAGGCCCAGCACCGCCCGCGCGATCCACGGAAACACCGCCAGCACCGCAAAGGATGCAAGGATCGGCGCCGACACGATGCCCGACAGGCTGTCGAGCCGCGCCAGTTGCGTGCCCGCATTCACATAGACCGCCGTGCCCGCCAGCATCCCGGCCTGACTGACGGCATAGAAGACCAGAAGCCGGATCGGCGTCAGCCCCATCAGAAGGTTCACCGCAAAGAACGGCACCACCGGGATCAGCCGAAGGGAGAAGAGATAGAAGGCCCCATCCCGCGCCAGCCCCGCCTCGATCGTGCGGGCCTTCTGGCCAAGGCGCGCGCGCACCCAGTCGCGCAACAGATGCCGCGCCACGAGGAACGCAAGCGAGGCCCCGATCGCCGAGGCGAAGGAGGCGATGGCCAGCCCGCCCCAGAACCCGAACAGCGCCCCCGAGGCCAGCGTCATCCACAGCGCGAAGGGCAGCGACAGCGCCGTGATCGCGACATAGGCGACGAAGAACAGCCCGGCCACCAGCAGCGGATGGCCCTGCTGCCATGCGGCCACGCGCGCCAGATGGCCCTGCAGCGCCGCAACGGTCAGATCCTGATCGCGCAGCACCCACAGAAGCGCCAGGATGAGAGCCGCGAGACCGGCCAAGAGGAGGGGTTTCTTCACGGCATCTTCCTTTGCGTCTGGGACCGGGGAACGAGGCGGCTACGCATCGCGCAGCGCAAGAATGGCATCGACGGCGGCGCGGCCGACGGGATGAAGCCGGGCCGCATCATGGCCCGAGCGGGCGCGCAGCACGATCCCGCGCGCCATCGCGGCCGCCAGCGTGGCGGCGACAACGGGCGGGCAGGGGCCGCCCTCGGGCCAGCCATCGGCGGCAAGGCGGTCCGCGATCAGCGCCTCCAGCCTGCCGAAGCGGCGGTCGCGCTCGGCCCCGAGGGCGGGATTGCCCCGCGCCGCATCCGCCAGCACCGAAGAGATGAGACAGCCCGGCGTTTCCGGATCGTCGGTGCTCATCGCGACCACACGCTCGAAGAAGGTCAGCAGATCATCCCGCAGCACGGTGCCATCCGTCAACACCGCCGCGATGGGCTGCAACCGCGTGCGCGCGTAATGATCAATCGCGGCCAGAAACAGGCCCTCCTTGCCGCCGAACCGCTGATACAGGCTGGCGCGCGGCATGTGCATCGCCCGGCACAGCGCGTCCATCGGCGCCTGTTCATAGCCGCGCGCCCAGAACAGACGGGTCGCAGCCTCGAGGGCGTCGATGTCGTCAAAGCCCTTCGGGCGGCCCCTGCGACGGGGCAGGAACGGGTCCGGCAGCATGGATCAAACTTTTTTGAAACGATTATTCTGGAAATACCGGCCCTCGGGCGCAGGTTCAACAAACGGATTCGTTATCCGAACCGGGGGCGCCCGCCGCGTCCCTGCCATGACACCCGAACCACAGGACATTCCATGCCCCATACCGCCCCGATGCCCGACTCCGCCGCCCCCGCGATCGACGCACGCACCGCCGATGGTGCCGCGTTCGAACTGCCCGTCGCGCCCGAAGGCAGCCTGTCGCTCGTGTTCTTCTACCGCGGCATCCACTGCCCCAAATGCAAGGACCAGATCGAAGAACTGGCCCGCCGCGAAGAGGAGCTGCGCGCCGCCGGGCTGATCGTCTCGGCCGTGTCGATGGACGACGACGAGCGTTTCGCCCGCCAGCAGAAGGAATGGGATCTGGGCGCGCTGAAGATCGGCCATGCCCAGACCGAGGAATCCGCCCGCGCTTGGGGCCTCTATATCTCGGACAAGGCCAAGGACGCCGAACCCACGCGCTTCGCCGAACCCGCGATCTACGTGCTGAAGCCCGACAACCGCATCTACGCGCTCTTCGTGCAGAACACGCCCTTCGCCCGCCCGCAGATCGACGATCTGATCCAAGGCCTCGGCTTCGTGATGAAGAACGACTACCCGGTGCGCGGCACGGCCTGATGCACCCATTCCGGCGGGGGCGCATCCCCGCCGGGATTTTCCCCGCCCGCCCTTTGCCCTAGATCGGGGCCAAGGACACCCATCGCGGAGGATATCGTGGGACAGCTCATCGACGGGACATGGCAGACCGACGGCCTCATCTCCAAAGAGACCGACGGCCGTTTCAAACGCGCCCAAAGCCGGTTCCGCAGCTGGATCACCCCGGACGGCGCCCCCGGTCCCAGCGGCGAGGGCGGCTTTCCCGCCGAAGCCGGCCGCTATCACCTCTATGTCAGCCTTGCCTGCCCTTGGGCGCATCGCACGCTGATCATGCGCCGCCTGAAGGGGCTGGAGGGGATGATCGATCTGTCCGTCACCCATTGGCTGATGGGCGACGAAGGCTGGACCTTCGAACCCGGCCCCTGCGTGACGGGCGATCCGATCCATGGCGCAAGCCGCCTGCACCAGATCTACACCGCCGCCGATCCGTCCTATACCGGGCGCGTCACGGTGCCGGTCCTGTGGGACAAGACGCGCGGCACGATCGTGTCCAACGAATCCGCCGAGATCATCCGCATGTTCAACTCCGCCTTCGACGGGCTGGGCGCGACCGAGGCGGATTTCTACCCCGCCCCCCTGCGCGATGAGATCGACGCACTGAACGACCGCATCTATCCCACGCTGAACAACGGCGTCTATCGTGCGGGCTTCGCCACGACCCAAGACGCCTATGACGAGGCGGTGGCGGGCGTGTTCGACACCCTCCTATGGCTGGAGGACCGTCTTGCGGACCGCCGCTGGCTGACCGGCCCCACCCTGACCGAGGCCGACATCCGCCTTGTCACGACGCTGGTGCGCTTCGATCCGGTCTATCACGGGCACTTCAAGTGCAACCTGCACCGCCTCTCCGATCTGCCGAACCTGTCGCGTTTTCTGCGGGAGTTCGAAGCCTTGCCGGGCGTGGCCGAGACGATCAACATCGACCACATCAAGCGGCACTATTACCAAAGCCAGCGCCAGATCAATCCGACCGGCATCGTTCCCGCAGGCCCGGCGCGCTAGGGGGCTGTCATCACGCTGTCATGCGCCGCCGGTATCTGCCGTGTCACGCGAAGGCCCCCCTTCGCCGAACGCCAGACCGGAGATCGCCATGTTTCGCCTTGCCCTGTCGCTGATGCTTCCCCTCGCGCTGCCCGCCGCGCTGTCGGCCCAAACGCTGACCCTCTACACCTCGCAGCCGAACGAGGATGCGCAGAAGACGGTGGACGCGTTCGAAGCGGCGCATCCGGGCATCACGGTGGACTGGGTGCGCGACGGCACGACCCAGCTGATGACCCGCATGGCCGCCGAGATGCAGGCCGGCGCGACGCCCCCCGATGTGCTGCTGATCGCCGACACCGTGACGCTTGAAGGGCTCGCCCGCGACGGCGCCCTTCTGGCCTATGACAGCCCCGAAGCCGCCGCCTTCGATCCCGCCCTGAACAGCCCGGAGGGGTATTACTACTCCACGAAGCTGATCACGACCGGCATCGTCTACAACACCCGCGCCGCCGACATCCCGACCTCTTGGGCCGATCTGGAACAGCCCGACTACAAGGGCCTCGTGGCGATGCCCTCGCCGCTCTATTCGGGGGCGGCGCTGATCCATCTTGCGACGCTGGTGAACGATCCGGATCTCGGTTGGGCGCATTACGAGGCGCTGGCCGCCAACGACGCCCGCGCCGATGGCGGGAATGGCGGCGTGTTCAAGGCGGTCGCCTCGGGCGAGAAACCCTATGGCGTGCTGGTGGATTACATGGCGCTGCGTGCCAAGGCCGACGGATCGCCGGTGGAATTCGTCTTTCCCAAGGAAGGCGTGACCTATGTGACCGAGCCGGTCGCGATCATGAAGGACGCGGCCCATCCGGACGCCGCGCGCGCCTTCGTCGATTTCGTGCTCTCCGAAGAGGGGCAGACGCTGGTGGCCGATATGGGCTATATCCCCGCCCGCACCGGCATCGACAGCCCCGAAGGTTTCCCCGCCCGCGACAGCCTGACCCTGATCGATTTCGATCCGGCCAAGGCGCTGGCCGATACCGACGCCAACAAGGCCCGCTTCGCGGAGATCTTCGGCATCCAATGATCGCAGGCCCGCGCAACGCGCTGCGCCGGTCCGGGGATCGGCGCATCTCATGGCTGCTGCTGCCGGTGGCGCTGATCGCGCTCGGCCCCATCCTGCGCCTTCTGGCCGAAGGCTTCGGCCTCGGCAGCGGGCTGACGCTGGATCACGCGCGCGAGGTGCTGGGCCGTCCCTCCACGCTGATCGCGCTGCGTCATTCGCTGGTGACGGCGGGGGCGGGAACGCTCATCTCGCTCGTGATCGGATCGGCCTTCGCCTTCGTCGTGGCGCTGACGGATATCCGCGCCAAGGGGGCGCTGGTGTTCTGCCTGATGATCCCGATGATGATCCCGCCGCAGATCACCGCCCTTGCATGGATGCAGATGATGGGGCCGTCCTCGGTGCTGCTGGGCATGCTGGGCCTCGCTCCGCCACTGGGAAGCCCGCAGCCGCTGCATTCGGCATGGGGGATCGCGCTGCTGCTGGGCATCCAGCACGCCGCCATCGTGTTCCTGACGCTACGCGCGGGGCTGCGCCTGATCCCCGGCGATCTGGTGGAGGCCGCGCGCGTCGCCGGGGCGCGCGGTGCCCGGGTCTGGGCGCAGATCGTGCTGCCGCTCTGCCTGCCCAGCCTTGGGGCGGGGGCGGCGATGACCTTCGTCACCGCCCTTGGCAATTTCGGGATTCCGGCCATGTTGGGCATTCCCGCGCGATATTCGACGCTCCCGACGCTGATCTATCAGCGGCTGGCGGGCATGGGGCCGTCGGCCCTGCCGGAGGTGGCGGTGATGGCGCTGCTGATCGGGGCGGTCGCGCTGGCGGGCGTTCTGGCGGGGCGGGTGTTCCTGCGCCGGCGGGCGCATGGCCTCGTCGGCCTCTCGGCCCAGCCTCTGAGCCTGTCGCTCGGCGCGCGCCGCCTGCCGGTGGAGGCCGCGCTCTGGTCCTTCATCGCCCTGACGCTGGCCGTGCCGCTGCTGGCGCTGCTGGCCACCTCGCTGATCCCGGCCTATGGCGTGCCGCTGACCCCCGCGACCGCCACCGCGAAGGCATGGGCGGCGGTGCTCTTCGATCAGCCCGTGACCCGGCGCGCCTATGCCAATTCGCTGCTGCTGGCCACGCTGGCGGCGGCGATCCTGATGGCGGTGGCGATCCCGCTGGCATGGGTGATGCAGCGCCGCCCGTCGCGGATCTCGCGCGCGGTCGATATGCTGGTGGACCTGCCCTATGCGCTGCCCGGCGTGGTGCTGGCCATCGCCTGCATCCTCGCCTTTCTGCGGCTGCCCTTCGGCATCACGCTCTATGGCACGCTGACGATCATCCTCTTGGCCTATCTGTCGCGCTTTCTGGTGGTGATGCTGCGCCCGGTGCAGGCCGCCATCGTCCAGATGGACCCCGCGATGGAGGAAGCGGCCGCCAGCGCCGGGGCGCGCCTTGGCCGCCGCCTCGGCACCATCGTGCTGCCGCTGTCGGCCCCGGCGGCGGCGGCGGGGGCGATCCTCGTCTTTCTGACGGCGGTGAACGAGCTGACCGTATCCGCGCTCCTTTGGGCCGGCGGGACGGAAACGCTGGGCGTCGTCATCTTCAACCTCGAGGACAGCGGAGAGACGGTGATGGCCTCGGCCCTCGCCGCCTCCATCGTGGCGCTGATCGTCGTGCTGATGGGGCTGGTGCAACTGGCCGCCCCCCGGCTTCCGAAAGGATGCGTTCCATGGCAGGGCTAGGGTTTTCGGGCGTACGGCGCAGCTATGACGGCGTGCCCGCGCTGGCCGGGATCGACGCCGAGATCGCGGATGGCGAATTCGTCGCGCTCCTCGGGCCGTCGGGCTGCGGCAAGACCACGCTTCTGCGCCTGATCGCGGGGTTCGAGATGCCCGATACCGGCACCATCACCCTTGGCGGGCAGGTCATGGCCGGGCCGGACCGCTTCGTCCCCCCCGAGGATCGCAACATCGGGATCGTGTTCCAATCCTATGCCCTCTGGCCGCATATGACGGTGGCGGGCAACGTCGCCTATCCGCTGCGGGTGCGTGGCGTTCCCACCGCCGAGCGCCGCCGCCGCGTCGCCGAGGCGCTGGATCTGACCGGCCTTTCGGCGCTGGCGGACCGGCCCCCGGCGCAGCTTTCGGGCGGGCAGCGGCAGCGCGTGGCGCTGGCGCGGTGCCTCGTGGCCGATCCGCGCGCCGTCCTTCTGGATGAACCCTTGGCCAATCTCGATCTGGCGCTGCGCGCCGCGATGCAGGACGCCTTCACCGCCTTCCATCGCCGCACCGGGGCGACCATGGTCTATGTCACGCATGACCAGACCGAAGCGCTCGCCATGGCCGACCGCGTGGCCGTGATGCAGGCCGGAACCATCCGCCAGTTCGACACGCCGGAGGGCCTCTATGACCGCCCGCGCGACGGATTCGTGGCGGGTTTCGTCGGCGATGGCGCGGTCGTCGCCCTGACCGCCGCGCCCCGTCCGGGGGCCGGGCGCGCCCGCGTGCACGCCCTGGGGCAGGAGATCGAGGCCCGCTGCGACGCGGGCCCGCCCACCCATCTGTGCATCCGCCCCGAACAGGTGCGCCTCGATCCCGAAGGCCCGATCCGGGCCCGCGTCAGCGCCTGCGCCTATCAAGGCGGGCGGTTCCGCCTGACCCTCGAAACCGAAGGCGAAACGCTCATCGCCCATTCGGCGCGGCGCGCCCTGCCGGGCGAGGCGCTGCGCCTGTCGATCGGGATGCCATGGGCCTTTGCCGATCCGGGCGCGCCCCCGGTGGCGGGGCTGATGCAGCCGGCCTGACGACTAGCGCCGGGCCGCCATCTCCCGCGCGATCGCCAGCGCCCCATCGAGCGGGCGGCCCGCGGGCGGGCGCAGCGCGGCGGCAAGGTCCGGCCCCAGATACGGCGCGAAGGCGGCGGCGATCCCGCCCGTCAGGCACAGGGCCTCCGGCGGGCGGTGTCCCAACCGGGCCAAGGTGCGGGCGATGTGATCCGCCCCCGCGCGCAGCACCTCGGCCCCGGTGGCGGTGGCGCCCGTCACCTCGGGGGCGAGGGCGGCCATCGCCTCGGGCGGGGCGGTGCGGGCGAAGGCGACGATGCCCTCCGCGCCGCCGAACCGGTCCAACAGCGCCTGCGTCAGCCCGTCCTGCGGGCGCAGACCGTCCACGACCTCCAACGTGCGGGTCAGGGCCTCGCGCGCGATCCAATGGGCAGAGGCCTCATCCCCGAGGACCGACCCCCAGCCGCCCACCAGCCGAACCGCGCCCTCCGCGCCGCAGATCCCGATGAACGATCCCGTCCCGCAATGGGCGACCGCGCCCGCCGCCGTGCCAAGCGCGCCGCGCACGGCGGCCGGGCGGTCATCCTCCACGGCCAGCACCGGGACGGGCAGGGCGGCCGCCACCTCCTCCGCGATCCGGGCCGAGATGCAGCCCGCCAGCCCCAGATAGGCCGGCGCCACCGCGCCCGCCCGCGCCGTCAATTCCCCCAGCCCGGCCACGAGGCGGCGCAGCGCGCCCGCGCGGTCGGTGGCGACGTTGGTGGGGCCGATCTCCATCTCGATCCGTCCATCGAAGGACAGACGGCAGCGCGTGCCGCCGCCATCGACCGCAATCACCGGCCCGCCGTCCCGTCGCTGCCCCATCGGCATGATCCTTCCCCCAAAGGTGTTCGGCGCGCGGCATAGCGCAGGCCGCGCGGCACCGCCAGCCGTCGGACCATCGCGCCGCCATAGTCAGGATTATGTGTCCTTGCGCCGTTCCACGCCTATCCCCACACCACAAGGATCAGCGGCACCCCCACCAGCACGACCAGAAGCGACAACGGCGCGCCCAGCCGGGCGTAATCGCCGAACCGGTACCCGCCGGGGCCCATCACCAGCGTGTTGCACTGATGCCCGATCGGCGTCAGGAAATCGCAGCCCGCGCCCACCGCCGTCGCCATCAGAAAGGCGTCCGGCGCAAATCCCAGATCGCCCGCGAAGGTGGCGGCGATCGGGGCCATCACCAGAACCGTCGCCGCATTGTTCAGGAACGGTGTCACCGCCATGGCCGCCACCATGATCATCGTCAGCGCGCCCCAGACGGGCAGACCCGTCGCCGTCTGCGACAGCCATGTGCCGATCAGATCGGTGCCGCCGGTGGTCTGCAACGCCTCGCTCACGGGGATCAGCGCGCCCAGCATCACGAGGATCGGCCATTCCACCGCCGCATAGGCGTCGCGCGGGCTGATCGCGCCCGTCGCCATCATCAGCGTCGCCGCGCCGAAGAAGGCCACCGCCACCGGCAGCACCCCCGCCGCCGTCAGCCCCATCGCGGCCACGAGGATCACCAGCGGCAGCACCTCGGCCCGGACCCCGCCGAGGCGGATGCTCCGCTCGGCCAAGGGCAGCAAGCCAAGCGCATCCATCGCCTCGGGCAGCACCGCCGCCGGGCCCTGTACCAGCAGCACATCGCCCCCCGTCAGCACCGTATCGCCCAGCCGTTCGGTCATCCGGTGGCGCGGGCGCGAAATGGCGATCACGTTCACCCCGAAGCGGCCATGCAGCGCGATCTGCACCGCGCTCTTGCCGATCAGCACCGATTGGGGCGTGACCACGGTTTCCACCATGCTCAGCGCCTCGCGGGGCGGGGTGTGGCCCTGCCGCGCCAGATCGAGGCCGCCGACCTTCACCGCCCGCTCCAGCGCGTCCGGCTCGCCGCGCAAGAGCAGCGCATCCCCCGGCTCGATCCGCGTTTCGGGCAACGTCACCCCGCGCCGCACCGCCCCGCGCACGAGGCCCGTCACCGCCAGCCCGCCATCCACGAGGCTCAGGAACTCGGCGACCGAGCGGCCCGCCGCCTTGGCGCCTTCGGGGACATAGGCCTCGGTGTTGTAATCGCTGATGCCCACCGCCTCGTCCAAGGTGGGGGCCGCGCGCCGATCCGCCGGGATCAGCCGATAGCCGACCTGCAGGAACAAGAGCCCCGTCACCGCCAGCCCGATCCCCACGGGGGCATAGTCGAACATGCGGAACGGCTGCCCCGTCAGATCCTCCCGCACGCGGGAGACGATGATGTTCGGCGATGTCCCCACCAGCGTGATCAGCCCGCCCAAGAGCGATCCGAACGACATCGGCATCAGAAACGCCGAAGGCGACACCCCCGACCGTTTGGCCATCTTGAACGAGGCCGGGATCAGCATCGCCAACGCGCCGATATTCTTCACTAGCGCCGCCAGCACCGTCACCGAACTGACCAGCACCGTCATCTGCCAGCGCACCGTCGTCACCCGGCGCACCACCCAGCGGATCACCGTTTCGATGATGCCCGACCGCGCGATCGTCGCGCTGACGACGAGGGCGCTGCCGACGATGATCACGATGTCGTCGCTGAACCCGGTGAAGGCGTCCTCGGGCTTCACCGTGCCGGCGGCCAACGAGGCGACCAGCGCCAGCATCGCCACGAGGTCGTAACGAAGCCGCCCCCAGATGAAGAGAAGCATCATGCCCCCCAGGATCAGGAAGGACAGAAGCTGCGGCTGCGTCATGCGGGTTTCTCCGAGGGGTCCTGCGCGAACGCCGGGCCGCGCCGGCGGTTCCGCGCGCCCCTCATTGGACCGCGCCCCCACGCCGACCTAGATCCCCGACATCAGAGCAGGAGGACCGGACCCATGACGCAGACCGAGGACACCACCATCGACCGGCTGGAGGGCTTGCTGATCGCCCATCGCAAGATTCTGGCCGAACTGATCGCCACCGTGCAAAAGCTCGATCCCGCGCTGGCCGAACGGCTGGACGATCATTCCGTCCTGCATGACGGACAGGAGGATCCGGGCGCGGTGCCGACCGACGGCGTCGCCATCGAACTGGCCAGCGCCGAAGAGACCGAGCGCGTGATGAGTCTGTCGCGCGTTGCCCGGCAGACCGAGGGCGGCGATGACTGATCGCCCCCGCGTCGTCATCGTCGGGGCCGGGTTCGGGGGGCTGGCCTGCGCCCGCGCCCTCGGCGGCAGCGAGGCCGATGTGCTTGTGCTCGACCGGCGCAACCACAGCCTCTTCACGCCGCTGCTCTATCAGGTGGCAACGGCGGCGCTGTCGCCCTCGGACATCGCCGAGCCGATCCGCAAGGCGCTCGGCCGCTGGTCGAACCTGCGGGTGGAACTCGCCGAGGTGACGGGCATCGACACCGCCGCCCGCCATGTGCAGCTGAAGGACGCGCCGCCCGTGCCCTTCGATCATCTGGTGATCGCCACCGGCTCGGATTACGACTATTTCGGGAATGACGACTGGCGCATCCATGCGCCGGGCCTGAAGACGGTGAACGAGGCGCGGGTGATCCGCCAGCGCCTCCTTCTGTCCTACGAGCGGGCGGAGATGACCGAGGACCCGGCGCTGCGCCGCGCGCTGCTGACCCATGTGGTGATCGGCGGCGGCCCCACCGGGGTGGAGATGGCGGGCGCCATGGTGGAACTCGGCCGCGAGATCATCGCCCGCGATTTCCGCCGCCTGCGCCCCGAGGATCTGAACGTCGTCCTGATCGAGGCCGGGCCGCGCCTTCTGACCGCCTTCCCCGAGGATCTGGCCGATTACGCCCTGCGCAGCCTGCAGGACCGGGGCGTGGATGTCCGCATCGGCTGCCGCGTAGAGGCCATGGACGAGGGCGGGGTGATCGCCGGGGGCGAACGGATTCCCACCGGCTGCATCGTCTGGGGCGCGGGGGTGCGCGGGTCGAACGCGGCCCAGTGGCTCGGCATCGCGCCCGAACGCGGCAACCGCCTGCCCGTCCGCCCCGACATGACGATCGAGGGATTTCCCGGCATCTACGCCCTCGGCGACACCGCCGCCCAGACGGGCGCGGATGGCCGCCCCCTGCCCGCGCTGGCGCAAGTCGCCAAGCAGCAGGGCCAGCATCTGGGCCGCAACCTGCGCGCCCTGATCGCGGACGGCACCCCCCTCGCCCCCTTCCACTTCCGCAACCGGGGCAACACCGCGGTGGTGGGCCGCAACGCGGCGGTGTTCGATTTCGGGCGGCGCAAGCTGCGCGGCCATGTGGCGTGGTATCTGTGGGCGCTGGTACATGTCTATCTGTTGGTGAACACGGAAAAGCGCGTTCTCGTCAGCGTGCAATGGCTCTGGACCTATCTGACCGGACAGCCCGGCGCCCGCCTGATCGACGAAACGGCGCCGAAGGTGCCCGTGCCGCGGGAACAGCCCGCCGCCCCACCCGTTGACCCCCCAGCAGAACACGAGGAGAGCATCATGGACGACGATCGCGTCTGGTCATTCGAACGCGGCCTCTGGCAGGCATCCGAAGACCGTTATCACGAACGGGTCGATCCCGAATGCGTCATGGCCCTGAGCCGTGCGCCGCACCTGTTCCAAGGCAAGGACGCGCAGGACGCCGTCACCGGCACCCCCGCATGGGACGAGGTGTCCTTCTCCGATCAGGTGGTGTCCCGCCCGCAGGAGGGGTTGATCGTCGTCGGCTATCACGTCCGCGCGCAAAAGGGCGAGACGCTGTACAAGGCGGCCTGCACCTCGGTCTATCGCCGGCGCGAGCATGAGGACTGGACCGTCGTGCAGCACGCGCAGGTCGCCCTCGATGCCGAAGACCGGGCCGCGGGATAACCCCCGGCCTCAGTCCCCGCCCCGCAGCACCCGCGCGGGGCGGGCCGACAGCGGCGCCCACACGAAGAGCGCCCCCGCCGCCAGCGTCGCGGCCACGCCCCCCGCCACGATCACCGCCGCCGATCCCGGCGCAAAGGCATAAGAGCTGTGCATGACGAAGGTCATGACTGCCCAGCCCGCCGCCGCGCCTGCCGCGACCGCGATCAGCCCCCCGACCGCCCCCATCAGCGCCGAACGCAGCACGAAGCCCGCCAGAATGCGCGCCCGCGTCGCCCCCAGCACCTTCAGCACCGCCGCCTCGCGCACCCGCGCGCCGGTTCCGGCCGCCGTCGTGCCCAGCAGCACCACGATCCCCGTCAGAAGGGTGATCGCCGCCGCCGCCCGCGTGGCGGTTGCCACGCTGTTGAGCGCCTCGGCCACGCGGGCGATCGCATCGCCCACCGCGATCGCCGTCACGTTCGGGAAATCGCGCCCCAGATCGCGCAGCAGCGCATCGTCGCGCCCCGGCGAATAGACCGTCGCGATCGAGGTATGCGGCGCCCCCGCCAGCGCCTGCGGGTTCATCATCATCACGAACCCCATCCCGGCATCCGAGAAATCCACGTCCCGCAGGCTCGTCAGCTCCGCCTCGATGTCGCGGCCAAGGATGTTGACGGTGATCTTGTCGCCCAAGCTCAGGCCCATCTCGCGCGCCTCTTCGGCGGCAAAGCTGATCTGGGGCGGGCCGGTATCGCCCGCGGGCCAGCTCGTCCCCTCCACGACATCGGGGGCGGTGTCGGCATAGGTCACGCCCCGGTCGCCGCGCAGCACCCAGTGATCGCCCGCCACCTCGCGCGCGGGGCGGCCGTTGATCCGCGTCAGAACCCCGCGCAGCATGGGGGCGTGGTCCACACGCTCCACCTGCGGATCGCCCTCCACGCGGGCCAGAAATCCGTCGAGTTGGTCCGGCTGGATATCCACGAAGAAATAGGAGGGCGCGCGTTCGGGCAGGTCCCGCTCGATCGCGGTGCGCAGGTTGGTGTCGATCTGCCCGATCGCCGCCAGCACCGACAGGCCAAGCCCCAGCGACAGGATCACGGGCCGCGTCTCGCTTCCGGCGCCAAGCCCCGCCAGCGCCATGCGCAGCGACGGCCCCCGCGCGCGGCGCGCCATGCGCCGGGCCAGCGCCTCCACCCCGCGGGCGGCTGCGGCCAAGAGCAGCATCGCCGCCACCAGCACCGCCGCCGCACCAAGCGCAAGGCCCGGCATCCCCGACAGCCACACCGCCCCGCCCACCAGCACCGCCGCCAGCACCACCAGCGCCAGCGCGGCGCGGCGCGGCACGCCGCCCTCCGCCCCGCGATAGAGCGCCGCCGCCCGCAGCCGCGCCGTCCGCGCCAGCGGCCAAAGCGTGAAGAGCGCCGCCGTCATCAGCCCGTAGAACGCCGCCTCGGCCAAGGCCTGCGGTGCCACCCCGAAGGCGATGGGGAACGGCAGCAGCGGCACCACCCACGGCGCCGCCATCAGCGGCAGCGCCGTGCCGAGGATCAGCCCCGCCGCAACGCCCAGCACCGCCAGAAGGCCGATCTGGATCCCATAGCTGGCAAGGATCAGCCGCCCCTCGGCGCCCAAGGTGCGCAGGGTCGCGATCGTCGCCGTCTTGCGCGCCAGATACGCGCCGACCGCCGCCTGCACGCCGATGCCGCCCACCGCCAGCCCCGCCAGCCCCACCAGCACGAGGAACGCCCCCGTCCGGTCCACGAACCGTTCCACCGAAGGCGAGGGGCGGCGGCTGTCGCGCCAGCGCAGCCCGGCATCGCGGAACTGCGTCTGCGCCCGCGCGCGCAGGGCATCGAGATCCGCCCCCGCCGCCAGCTTCAGGCGGTAGTCGCTGTCGAACACCGTGCCCGGCGCCAGAAGGCCGCTGCCCTCCAGCCCCCGAAGCGAGGTGACGGTGCGCGGCGCAAGCTGGAACCCGCCCGAGGCGGTGTCCGGCTCGCGCATCAGCCGCGCCGTCAGGCGGAACTCCCGCTCGCCAAGGGTGAAGGTGTCGCCCACCTCGATCCCCAGCCGCGCGGCAAGGCCCGGATCCATCACCGCGCCAGGCAGATCCGTCACCGCCAGCGCCTCGTCCACCGGGATCGGCGGGTCCAGCACCGCCTGGCCGATCAGTGGCCAGCCGTCATCCACCGCCCGCAATTGCGTCAGAACCCGCTCCTCGCCCGCGCCCGCCATGGACCGCAGATCCACCGTTTCGGACACCTGTTCGGCGATCTCGGCCATGAAGGCCCGCTCCGCCTCCGAGGCGAGGCGGTAGCTGAAGCTCATCTCCGCATCGCCCCCCAGCAGCGCCGCGCCCTGTTCGGTCAGGCCCCGGTCGATGGCGGCGCGGACGGTGCCGATGGCCGCGATCGCCGCCACGCCCAGCATCAGGCACAGCAGAAAGACGCGAAACCCGCCGATACCGCCGCGCAATTCGCGGCGGGCGATGCTCCACGCCATCCTCATGCGATGCGCCCATCGGCCAGACGCACCACCCGGTCGCACCGCTCGGCGAGTTCGGGGGCATGCGTCACCAGCACCAACGTCGCGCCCCGATCGCGCAGCCCGAACAGAAGCGTCATGATCGCCTCCCCCGTCGCGCTGTCGAGATTGCCCGTCGGCTCGTCGGCCAGCAGGATGTCGGGGCGCGGCGCCCAAGCGCGCGCCAGCGCCACGCGCTGCTGCTCGCCGCCCGACATCTGGCGGGGGTAATGATCCAGCCGGTGCGAGAGGCCCACGGCCTCCAACTCCTCGGCGGCGCGGCGCGCGGCCTCCGGCCGGCCCGCCAGTTCCAGCGCCAGCGCCACGTTCTCGCGCGCGGTCATGGTCGGGATCAGGTGGAAAGACTGAAACACGACCCCCATATGTCCCCTGCGAAAGCGGGCCAGCCCATCCTCATCCATCGAGGTCAGGTCTTGGCCAAGCGCGCGCACCGAGCCCGAGCTGGCCCGTTCCAGCCCGCCCATCAGCATCAGGAGCGAGGATTTCCCCGATCCGGACGGCCCCACCAGCCCAAGGCTTTCGCCGCGCGCCACCGACAGGTCGATGCCGCGCAGGATCTCCACCGGGCCGGCATTGCCGTCCAGCACCAGCTCCGCCCCGCGCAGTTCAAGGACCGTTTGCATGAAGATCTCCCAACTATCCGCCCTCGGTTGTAACCTTCCGGCGACGCTCCGCAATGCCGGCGCGGCGCTTTGCCTCGTCGCGCTGCCGGTGGCGGCCGAACCGCCGACGGTGGTGGCCCTCGGCGACAGCCTGACGCAGGGCTACGGCCTGCCCGAGGGCGACGGCTTCGTTCCGGTCCTGCAGGACTGGCTGAACCAGCATGGGACCGAGGCCGAGATCGTCAATGCGGGCGTGTCGGGCGACACCACGGCGGGGGGGCTGTCGCGCATCGATTGGGCGCTCGTGCCCGAAACCGATGCCCTGATCGTGAACCTCGGGGGGAACGATCTGCTGCGCGGGCTCGATCCCGCGCTCAGCCGCAGCAATCTCGATGCGATCCTGACCAAGGCCGATGAACGGGGGCTGCCGGTCCTGCTGCTCGGGCTGCGCGCGCCGGGCAATTACGGCCCCGCCTTCCAGCAGTCCTTCGATGCGATGTATCCCGACCTCGCGGCCCAGCACGACACGCTGCTGATCGCCGATTACCTCGGCCCCATCACGGCGGGCGACCGGCTCGATCCCGATTTCGTGCAGCCCGACGGCATTCACCCCAATGCCGAAGGTGTGAAGCGCCTCGTGGAGGTGGTCGGCCCGGCGGTGGAGGAGCTTCTGGCCCGCGCCGCGCCCGTCACGCCGGAATGACCATGGGCGTGCCCGCCACCGGGTCGGGCCGCACCACGGCGTTCAGCCCGAAGGCCTGCCGCAGCGTTTCGGGCGTGATCACCGCCTCGGGGGGGCCGGCCGCCACCAGTCCCTCGGGGCCGAGCAGCACCAGATGATCGGAGAACCGCGCCGCAAGGTTCATGTCGTGCAGCACGCTGACCACCGTCAGCCCGCCCTCGCGGTTGCGGCGGCGCAGCAGCGACAGCACCTCCAACTGATGCACGAGGTCGAGGAAGGTCGTCGGCTCGTCGAGCAGCAGCATCTCCGGGGCCTGCGCCAGCACGAGGGCGATCCATGCCCGCTGGCGCTGCCCGCCCGACAGCTCGTCCAATGGGCGGTCCGCCAGCGCGGTCATCCCCACCGCCGCCAAGGCCGCCTCGCAGGCGCGGGCATCCTCGGGGCGCCACGGGCTCAGCAGGCCGCGCCACGGAATGCGGCCCCGGCGCACCAGATCGCGCACCAGAATCCCCTCCGGCGCGACCGGGCCCTGCGGCAGGATCGCCAGCCGCCGCGCCAGCGCCCGCGTGTCCATCCGGCGGATGTCCTGCCCGTCCAGCAGCACCTCGCCCGCCGAAGGGCGGATCAGCCGCGCCAGCGCCCGCAGCAGCGTGGACTTGCCGCAGCCGTTCGGCCCGAGGATCGCCGTCACCCGCCCCATCGGGATCTCCAGATCCAGATCGCGCAGCACGGGGCGGCCGTCATAGCCGAAGCTCAGCTTGCGGGTGCACAGGGTCATAGGCCGCCATTCCTCATCTCGCGCGACAGGCGCCACAGAAGATAGGGCGCGCCGAGGATGCCCGTCGCCACCCCCACCGGAAGCGAGGCCCCCGGCACCGCCATCTGCGCCGCCAGATCGGCCAGCACGAGGATCACCGCCCCCGCAAGCGCCGCCGCCACCAGCCGCGCGCGCAGCCCGCGCGCCCCGGCGATGCGCATCCCCGTCGGCGCGGCCATCAGCGCAACGAAGGGCACCGGCCCCACCACGGCCACGGCCGCCGCCGCGAGCAGCACCGCGATCACCGCGATGGCCGCCCGCGCCTGCCCCGCCCGAATGCCAAGGCCGGTGGCCAGATCCGGCCCGAGTTCCAGCGCCTCCAGCGGGGCCTGCCGCGCCAGCGCCAGCACCGCCAGAACCGCCAGCCCGGCCCAGACCTGCGCCGCATGGCCCCATGCCCGCGCATTGAGCGATCCCGTCAGCCAGCGCTGCGCATCCGCCGCCTCGTTCACCGGCAGCACCAGCAGCACGAACGAGGACAGCGCCGTGCAGGCGAACCCGATCCCCAGCCCCACCAGAACCAGCGTCAGCGGCGGCGTCGCATGGCCCGGACGCCATGACAAAAGCCCGACCGCCACCGCCGCCACGAGGCCCCCCACCGCCGCCACCGCCGGGATCGGCAGCGTCAGCCCCCCCGCGACGGCCAGAAGGATCGCCAGCCCCGCCCCGGAGGTGAACCCCATCAGATCCGGCGAGGCGAGCGGATTGCGGAACAGCGCCTGAAACAGCGCCCCCGACAGGCCGAGCGCCGCGCCCGCCCCCACCGCCGTCAGCGCGCGCGGCGCGCGGATGGTGCGCAGCACCAGCCCGCCGACCCCCTCGCCCGTCAGCGCGCCCTGCAGCAGCGCCGCCGGCCCGATCATCAATTGGCCGATCATCAGGCTGGCCAGAACCGCCGCCAGAAGCGCGAGGGGAAGCACCGCCGCCCTCATCGTGCGGCTCCGGGGCGCACGCGCCGCGCCAGCCATACGAAGACCGGCGCCCCCAGCAGCGCCGTCATGATCCCGGCGCGCACCTCGGTCGGGGCCACAACCAGCCGCCCGAGCGAATCCGCCGTCAGCAGAAGCGTCGCCCCGATCGCCGCCGCCGCCAAAAGCTGCGCCCGCAGCCCCGCACCCGCGACGCGCCGCGCCATCGGCGGCACCACGAGGCCCAGAAAGGCGATCGGCCCGGCCAGCCCGACCGCCGCCCCCGTCGTCAGCGTCACCGCCAGAAGCGCCGCCGCCTGCACCCGGCCGGGCCGCGTTCCCAGCCCGCGCGACAGCGCATCGCCGAGCGACAGTGCCTCGATCCGCGGCGCGGCCGTCAGCGCCGCCAGCCCCCCCGCCGCCGCCAGCAGCGCCATCGCCCCCATCGGGCGCGCCACCGCCTCGGACAGCGATCCGACCACCCAGAAGCGGAACATCTCCAGCGAATCCCGGCGCAGCAGCACGATCGCGGAGACGAGCGACAAGAGCATCGCGTTCAGCGCCGCCCCCGCCAGCGTCAGCCGCACCGGCCCCGCATCGCCGCGCAGCCCGCCCCCCAGCACGAAGACCAGCGCCGAGGCCGCCGCCGCCCCCGGCAGCGTCATCAACGCCGCGCCCGCCGCATCCGGCAGCCCCAGCAGCATCCCACCCAAGAGCAGCGTGAACGCCGCCCCCGCATTCACCCCAAGGATGCCGGGATCGGCCAGCGGATTGCGGGTGATCGCCTGCATCACGGTCCCCGCGACGCCAAGCGCCGCCCCCGCCACCAGCCCGGCCGCCAGACGCGGCAGGCGGATCTGCAGCGCCGTCACATGCGCCGCATTCGTCGGGTCATAGGCGCTCAGCGCCGCCAGATAGTCCGAAAGCGGCACCGCCCGCGCCCCCGCCATGAGCGAGCCGAGCGCCGCCAGCACCAGCAGCAGAAGAACCGCCAGTCCCCGTATCACGGAACGAGGCCGGCTTTCTGCGCCGAGGGGACCACCGTTTCGGGGCGCCCGTCCAGCGCCAGCACGATCTCCCCCTCGATCCAGTCCAGCGCATAGGGCATCGACAGGACCGAACCGAAGGACAGCGCCCCCGCCCGCAGATCGTCGGCGAAGATCTCGCGTCCCTCTTGGACGGCCTTCAGCGTCTGGCGCATCGCAAGGCCCGCCACATCGCCCGCGCGCCATGCCGACGAGATCCAGACGATCAGATCGGCATCCAGCGGCGACAGATCCTCGGGGGAAAGGGTGGTGTAGAAATCGCCCCCCTCGCGCGCCCGAAGCGCCGGGGTCGGCTGAAAGCCGAGTTCCGCCAGAAACTGCGCGCGCACGTCATTGCCGAGATAGGCGCCGGTCTGCCCGCCATCCTGCCATGCCATGACGGCGGTGCGGCCCGCCCAGTCCGGATGACGATCCCGGATCGCGGCAAAGCGGTCCTGAAGGGCGGAAACGGCCGCCTCGGCCGCATCCTCGCGGCCCACGGCGCGCCCGATCATCCGCGTCTCCGCGTCCCACGGCATGCCATAGGTGGAATATTGCGGCTCCTGCATCACCACGGGGGCGACGCGGGACAAGAGCGCGAATTCGGCCTGCGACAGCCCCGAGCCGGAGGCGATGATGAGGTCGGGGGCAAGGCCGGCGATCGCCTCCACCGACACCTCGCCGCGCATCACCTCCGGCGTGGCATCGCCCAGAAGCGGCTGCGCCCAAGGCCAGACGCCATAGGGCTGATCGCCGAACCAGTCGCGAATGCCCACCGGCACCACGCCAAGCGCCAGAAGCGGGTCCTGCGTGTTGAACCCGGCCGAAACGACGCGGCGTCCCGGTTCCTTCAGGACCGTATCGCCATAGGGCCCGGTGAAGCGCAGCGCCCCGCCCTGCGCCAGCACCGCCGGTGCCGCAAGGGCCGAGGCCGCACCGGCCAGAAATCCGCGTCGTCCGATCATACTCGCCTCACCAAGTGTAGCGCAGCGTCGCAGAGACCTCGCGCCCCTCGCCACGGTAGTAATTGCCCGAATAGCTGTAGGAGCCGATATAGGACTTGTCGAACAGGTTGCTCACATTCGCCTGCAACTCGACATTCGGGGTGATCTGGTAGGTCGCCGCCGCATCGAACAGCGTGCGCCCGCCGACCTTGTATTCGTTCGCCTCATCCGAATAGGTCGCCGAGACATAGCGCCCGCCCAGACCGAAGGTCGTCTCGCCCCAACCCGCGCGCGCCGGCAGCGTGTAGTTCCCCCAAAGAGAGACGATATTGCGCGGCACGAAGATCGGGCGGTTGCCCTCATTGCCGGAATCGCCGTCCTCGGTGATCTCGCCATGCCAGTAGGACCACGAGGCGGTCATGGCGAAGGCGTCCGTCAGGCGGCCCTTGGCCTCCAGCTCGAAGCCCTGCACCTCGATCTCGCCGGTCTGCACGATCTGCCCCTCGACGGTGGAGGAGATGTTGGTCTGCGTCAGATCGAAGGCCGAGGCGGTGATCAGAAGATCGGTGCCGACGGGGCGGTACTTCACCCCGATCTCGTACTGTTCGCCTTCCTTGGGATCGTCGTCCACGGCAAAGCTGTTCGGCTCGAAGCTCTCGGAATAGTTGGCATAGACCGACAGGCCGGGCGTCGCCTTGTAGGTCAGACCCACGCGCTTGGTGAAGGCGGAATAGGACACCGTCTCCTGCTCGTAGTCGGAGTTGAAGCCCGTCAGGTCCACATTGTCGTGGCGCCCGCCGAAGGTCAGGATCCAGCGGTCGGCGAAGGTCAGCTCTTCCTGAAGGTAGATGCCGCGGCTGTACTGCTCGGGCTGCCACGGAAGGTAGGAATAGAGCGCGATGCTGTCGCGGCCCGAATAGACCGGATCATCCGCATCGATCCCCGGCGCGGTGCCGTAATAGCTGTCCTCGTCGGCATGGATCCAGTCGTATTGGAAGCCCGCCAGCGTGCGGCTTTTGACCTGACCGAAGGTCGCGTCGTATTGAAGCTGCGTATCGACCGCGAACTGTTTGGATTCGCCATAGACCGCAAAGGCCGAACGCCCGTCCTCGGACGCGCCATAGACCTGTTCGTAATCCAGATCGATATTGGTGTAGCGCGCCGTCTGCCGCAGCGACAGCCCGCCGCCGAAATCATGGGCGAAGGAATAGCCGTAGCTGCGCTCGGTCGTGTCGAAGCGGTTGAAGTCCGGCTCTCCGAGGAAGACATCGCTGTCCAGATCGAACCCGTCCGGCAGATCGCCCGTGCCCGGAACCCCCTCGCGGCGGTTGTAATCGAGCATGAAGGTCAGCTCCGTCCGGTCCGACGGGCGATAGCTGAGCGAGCCTGCGACATAGCGGCGGTCGTCGTTGGAATAATCCGTGCCGAGATCGCCTTCCTGCGTCTTGGTCACGATCCGGTAGCTCCAGACCCCGTCCGCATCCAGCACATCGCCGAAATCGGCCCCGACCTCGGTCGAGTTGGTGCCGACGGTCGTATAGACCTCGCCGAAGCGGTAGGGTTTCGGCGTCTTGGTCACGGCATTCACCAGCCCGCCCGGCGCGTTCAGACCAAAGAGCGAGGAGTTCGAGCCCTTCAGCACCTCCACCCGCTCGAACCCGTAGGGCTCGCGCGGGGCGAAGGTCCAGCCGAAGCCGCGCACCGGCAGCCCGTCGCGATAGGTGCCGAGATCCAGTTCGAGGAACCCGCGGATGCGGATGTAGTCGTAGCGGTCGTCGCCCCCGCCATATTCGTCGGTCAGAACGCCCGCCGAATAGGACAGCGTCTTTTCCAGCGTGTCGGCGTTGCGCATGCGGATTTCCTCCGCCGTCACCACGGACACGGCGGCCGAACTGTCGAGGGCCTCCGTCTGCATCTTGCTGCCGGAGGTGGCGCTGGTGGCAAGGATCGCCGTGTCGTCCGATGTCCCCTCGACCACGATCGGGGCCAGCGCCGTCTCCTGCGCGTGCAGCACCGCCGGGATCAGCGCGGTGCCGACCGTCAGGGCGGCGATGAGGGACCGGGGGCGGTCGATCGCGGGGGATTTCAGGCGGAACGGGTGCATCTGTGGATCCTTGTCATGGCGATCCGATCCATGGCAAGGCGCGCACGCAGCTGTGATCGGCTTTCCGAGTGAAATAGTCGTGAATTGCGCCGGGGTTCAAGCGCTTTTCGGAGGCGATCCGCAGACCGTTGCGGAACCGCCGCACCCCCGCGCGCGTTGGGGGCGGAATACGTCAGGATCAGGACCTCATGGCCGCAGCCCATCTGAACAGGATCAGCACGGCCGTTCCCGATCACGACGTCCATTCCGTCTTCATGGGATTTGCCGAACGGGTGCTGCGGCAGGACGGCAAGCACGCGCTGTTCCGGCGCATGGCCGCGCGGGCGCAGATCGAACATCGCTGGTCCTGCCTGACGCCCGCCGGCGATGGCCAAGGCGCCGCCCTCGACCGCGAGGGGTTCTACACCGCCGGCCGCTTTCCCCCCACCGCCAGCCGGATGCGCCGCTTCGAGGCCGCCGCCCCCCGCCTTGCCGAACGCGCCGTGGCGGGGCTGAACCTCGAGGCGCCGGAGGGGATCACCCATCTCGTGACGATCTCCTGCACGGGGCTGTTCGCGCCGGGGATCGATTTCCATCTGATGCGCCGCTTCGGGCTGCCGGGCAGCGTGGCGCGCACCTCGGTCGGGTTCATGGGCTGCTATGCCGCGATCAACGGGCTGCGGCTGGCCCAACAGATCGTGAACGCCGATCCGGCGGCGCGGGTGCTGCTGGTCAGCCTCGAACTCTGCACGCTGCATCTGCAGGACACGCATGATCTGGAACAGGTGCTGTCCTTCATGATCTTCGGCGACGGATGCGCCGCCGCCCTCGTCACCGCCGACGCCGAGGGGCTGGCCCTCGACGGCTTCACCTCCATCCTCGTGCCGCAGACCGAGGGGCACATCACATGGGGGATCGGCGATCAGGGCTTCGACATGGTGCTGTCGGGGCAGGTGCCGGGCAGCATCGGGCAGTTCCTCGGCCAGAACCGCGGGCAGGTGATGCCCGAGGATGCGGCGCGGGAAACGACGCTCTGGGCCGTGCATCCGGGCGGGCGGTCGGTGCTGGACGCGGTGCAGCAGGCCTTCGATCTGCCGCCCGAGGCCCTTGCCCATTCGCGCGAGGTGCTGCGCGCCTTCGGCAACATGTCCTCGGCGACGGTGCTCTTCGTGCTGGCGGCGATGATGCGCGATCCGGCCACCCGCGCCGGACAGACCGGCTGCGCCATGGCCTTCGGCCCCGGCATCGTGGCCGAAACGATGCGCTTCTCCGTCGCATGACCGCGCGGCCCGATTTCTCGCGCCGCTCGGACCGGGCCGAACTGATGGACGGGCCCTGCGATTACGCCACCTTCCGCGGCTGCCTCGTCGATCTGGCGCGGGTGAACCGCCTGACGCTGGCCTATCGCCCGACGCTGGCCTTCTTCGAACGCCTGCGCCGCGAAGGGCGCCTGCCGCAGGGCCGCCCCTTGCGGGTGCTGGATGTCGGATCGGGCTATGGCGACATGCTGCGCAAGGTCGCGGATTGGGCGCGCGGGCATGGGGTGCCGGTGGCGCTGACGGGGATCGACCTCAACCCCTTCGCCGCCCGCGCCGCCGCCGAGGCCGCGCACTCGGATCCCCCCATCACATGGCGCACGGGCGACGCCCTCGACCTGCCCGAGAGCGAGCCGGTGGATGTCGTCCTGACGGCCCTCGTGGCCCATCACCTGCCCGACGCGGCGCTGATCCGGTTCCTCGCATGGCAGGACCGCACCGCCCGGATCGGTTGGTTCGTGAACGATCTGCACCGCCACCCGCTGCCCTATCACGCCTTCGGGGCGGGGGCGCGGATGCTGCGGATGCACCCCTTCGTGCAGCATGACGGCCCCGTCTCCATCGCGCGGGGCTTCGTGCGCAGGGATTGGCAGCGCCTTCTGGCAGAGGCCGGGGTGACGGGCGCCGAGGTCGAAGGATGGGTGCCCTTCCGCCTTTGCGTCGCGCAGGTTCGGGGCGATGACGCAAGGCTGTGACATCGTGGTGGTGGGGGGCGGCCCGGCCGGGGCGCATGCCGCCACCCGCCTTGCCGCCGCCGGGCGCGAGGTGGTGGTGCTGGAACGCAGCACCGGCCCGCATCAGAAGATCTGCGGCGAATTCCTCAGCCATGAGGCGATCTTCTATCTGAACCGCCTCGGCATCGACCCGGCGGCGATGGGGGCGGTGCCGATCCGCAGCGTCGCGCTGCTGCGCCGCGGGGCGCAGATCGCAGCCCCCCTGCCCTTCGCCGCCGCCAGCCTGTCGCGCCTGCGTCTGGACGAGGCGCTGCTGACCGCCGCCGCCGCCGCCGGGGCCAAGGTCCGGCGCGGCTGCCGCGTGCGCGCCGTCCGCCGCGCGGGCGCGGGCTGGCAGGTCGATGACGGCGGCGCGGGCCTTGCGGCGCGCCATCTGCTTCTGGCCACCGGCAAGCACGATCTGCGCGGCTGGCGCCGCCCGCCCGGCACCCAGCCCGACCTGATCGGCTTCAAACAGCGGTTCGGCGGCGGCCCCGTCACCGACCGGGTGGAGCTGTGCCTCTTCGACGGCGGCTATTGCGGGATCGAACCGGTGGAGGATGGCGCGATCAACGTCTCGCTCCTGATCCGGCAGGGGCATTGGGCGCGGCTCGGATCGTGGGGGGCGCTGTGGGATCATCTGCTGACTTCCAACCCCGCCCTCGCCCGGCGGATGGAGGGGGCGGTGCCGCTTCTGCCGCGCCCCTTGTCCATCGCCGCGATCCCCTATGGCCATGTGCGCCGGCGCAGCGCGGGGGCGTGGCATCTGGGCGATCAGGCCGCCGTCATCCCCTCCTTTGCCGGGGACGGGATCGCGATGGCGCTGCACAGCGGCGCATTGGCCGCGCGCCATCTGATCGGGGGCGACGGCCCCGACCGGTTCCAGCGCGCCTTCGCCGCCGATGTGGGCGGGCCGGTGGCGCGGGCCACGCTGATCTCGCGGATGCTGGCGCGGCCCGCGGCGCAGGGGCCGCTGGCGGGGCTGGCCCGGCGCTGGCCGGGGCTGATGACGCGGATCGCCGCCAGCACCCGGATTCCCGCCGATCGGCTTGTCGTATGACCACCCCGGCCTTGTATCCACCGCCCCCCTCATGCCATATCTGCCAGCATGGATGACCCGCAGCACAGCGCCCTTTCCGCAGGGGCGCCGGACCCCGATCTTCTGACGGCCTGCGACCGCGAACCGATCCATGTGCCCGGGGCCATTCAGCCCCATGGGCATATGATCGTCGCGGATGAACGCACGCTGCGCGTCGTCGGCCGTGCCGGGCTTCCCCATCCCCGGCTCGATGCCGCGATCGGCCAGCCCCTCGCCACCGTCCTCGGCCCCGACCTCTGCGCCCGCCTGCAGGATCAGGAGGATCGCCTCGCGGTTCCCGGCGCGCTGCATCTGGACGGATCGTCCTGGGACGTGTCGGCCTTCCGTTCGGGCGACCGGCTGGTGATCGAACTCCTGCCGCAATCGCAGCAGGTGGTGCTGGATGCCGGTTTTCTGGCCCGGCTGGATCAATACGGCACGGCGCTGGAACGCGCGGCGTCCTTCGCCGAACTCTTCCACAAGGCCGCGGAGGCGTTCCGCCAGATGACCGGCTTCGACCGCGTCATGGTCTACCGCTTCGTGGAGGAGGATGCCGGCGTCGTCGTGGGCGAAAGCCTTGCGCCCGGCATGCCCGGCTTCATGAACCACCACTTCCCCGCCGGGGACATCCCGCGTCAGGCCCGCGCGCTCTATGTGCGCAACCGGGTGCGCGTGATCGCCGACATCGGCTACACCCCCCAGCCCCTGCGCGGAGAGGAGGACCTTTCGGGCCTCGATCTGACCGATTCCGCGCTGCGCAGCGTCTCGCCCGTGCACATCCGCTATCTGCACAACATGCAGGTGGGGGCCTCGGCCTCCATCTCCATCGTGAAGGACGGGCTGCTCTGGGGGCTGATCGCCTGCCATCACCGGGTGCCGCGCGATCTGCCGCTGGCGACGCGGCTGGCCTGCCGCGCGCTTTCCACCGCGCTCGCCCGTCAGGTCCGCGCGCGCGAGGATGCCGACCTTTACCGCGCACGCATCCGCCTGCGCACCCAAGAGGATGCGATCCTCAGCCAGCTCGGCTCCGACCGCACCCTCGGCGCCTTCTTCGCCGAGGCCGGGCCGAAGATCGCCGCGCTTCTGAACGCCGACGGTTTCGCCGCCGTGCAGGGCGGCGATCTGTTCGCGACCGGCCATTGCCCCGACGCGATCGACATCCGCGCCTTGGCCGATCATGTGCGCCTGCCCGCCGCCATGCGCACCTTCGCCACGAACCAGCTGGAACGCGACTATCCCGCCGCCGCCGAGTTCCGCGCCACCGGCAGCGGCCTCGTCGCCGTCACCATGTCCACCGAGGTGCCGACCATCCTGATGTGGTTCCGGGCCGAGCATCTGCAGACCGTCATCTGGGCCGGCAACCCGCACAAGGACATTCCCGCCGACCCCGAGGCGCAACTCAACCCCCGCACCTCCTTCGCCGAATGGAGCGAGCAGGTCAGCGGCCGCGCCCGCCCCTGGAGCCATGCCGAAGAAGAGGCCGCCGGCCGCATCGTCCGCCTGATGCTGGAGGCGCGCAACAACCGCCGCGTGCGCGAACTCAACCACGAGATCGCGACCACGCTGAAGGAGAACGAAAGCCTCCTGCGCCAGAAGGACTTCCTTCTGCGCGAGGTGAACCACCGCGTGCAGAACAGCCTGTCGCTGGTCGCGGCCTTCCTGCGCATGCAATCGCGCGAGGCCCCCGAAGAGGTGCGCACCCACCTCGCCGCCGCCGAAAGCCGCCTGAAGGCCGTCAGCCTCGTGCATCGGCGCCTGCATCAGAACGACAGCGGAGAGATCCTCGACCTCGCCCGCTACCTCGAGGATCTGTGCGACGATCTGCGCGAGACGCTGGGCCGGGGCTGGGGCGACATGCTCGACATCAGTCCGACGCCGATCCTGATCGCGACCGACCGCGCCATCAATGTGGGCCTGATCGTGAACGAGCTGGTGACCAACGCCACCAAATACGCCTATGGCGACGGCGTCGGCCCCATCGGCATCGTGCTGGAGCAGTATCGCGACAGCTTCCGCCTGATCGTCGCCGATAACGGCGTCGGGCGCGACGGCGCGGTGCGCGGCACGGGCTTCGGCTCGCGGATGCTGGGCGCGCTGGTCGAGAGGCTGAACGGCCATCTCGACATGGAGGACAACCAGCCCGGCACCCGCGCCATCCTGACCGCCCCCATCCGCTAGGCCCGCCTGCGACATAATTCGTGCTTTCCCAAAGGCCCACCGGCATGGCATGCCGGATGCCACCCGTGATTGTGCACGGGATCGCCGCCGGAAGGGAACCGACCGTGACCACAAGCCCCGCCACCTCCGCCTTCGGCCCGACGGCCGGACGGGTCGTGATCCTGTGCTGGATCGCCATCATCCTCGACGGGTTCGACCTTGTCGTGCTGGGCGCGGTGATCCCGACGCTCACCGGCGGGGCGATGCCCTTCATGACCGGGACCGAGGCGACCTTCATCGCCACCATCGGCCTTGTCGGCATGCTGTTCGGCGCGCTCGGCATCGGCGCTGCGACCGACCGGATCGGCCGCCGCCGCGCGCTGATCGGCGCGGTGGGCGCGTTTTCGGTGCTGGCGGCGCTGTGCGGCCTTGCGCAGACCCCGGCGCAGCTTGCCACCTTCCGCTTCCTTGCCGGGGTGGGTCTGGGCGGCTGCCTTCCCATCGCCATCGCCATGGCCTCGGAATTCTCGCAGGGGCAGGCCGGGCGCGCGGCGACGCGCGTGATGACGGGCTATCACATCGGGGCGGTGGCGACGGCGCTGCTCGGTCTCGTGCTGCTGCCGCTGACGGGCTGGCGCGGGATGTTTCTGGCCGGGGCGCTGCCGGGCCTTGCGCTGGTGCCGCTGATGCTGCGCCATCTGCCCGAAAGCCCGGCCTTCCTTCTGGCCCAAGGCCGCCGCGCCGAAGCCGAGGCCATCGCCCGCAGCCAAGGCATCACCCTGACCGAGCCGGAGACCGGGCCGAAACCGTCCATGCGCACGCTGATCGCGCCGGGCTTCCTGCGCACGACGCTGGCGATCTGGCTGACCTCGTTCATGGGGCTGCTGCTCGTCTATGGGCTGAACAGCTGGCTGCCCGCGCTGATGGTCGCGGCCGATTACGGGCTGGAACGGGGGCTGTGGCTGCTCCTGCTGCTGAATGCCGGGGCGATCTGCGGGCTGTTGGTCGCCGGTCAGGTCGGCGACCGGATCGGCCTGCGCCGCGCCACGATCCTGTGGTTCGCGGCGGGGGCGGTGCTGCTGGCGCTGCTGTCGTGGAAGATGCCGGTCGCGCTGCTCTATCCGGTGGTGTTCCTGACGGGGGCGCTCGTCTTCTCGGCGCAGGTGCTGGTCTATGCCTTCACGGCGCAGCGTTATCCGGCGGCGATCCGCGCCACCGCCATCGGCATGGCGGCGGGCGTCGGACGGCTGGGCGCGATCGCGGGGCCGCTGATCGGCGGCACGCTGGTGGCGATGGGCATCGGGCACCCGTGGGGCTTTTACGCCTTCGCGGTGGTCGGCTTCCTCGGCGCGCTGGCCATGTGCCTGACGACCTCGCCGCGGCGCTGATCCTGCGCCCCAAGGCCGCCGCGCAGCCATGCGGCGGCCACACCGACCGCGATCTGCTGGGGATGCTTGCCCAAGGCCGGATCGCCGATCGGGCAGGCGATCCGGTCCGGGTCCTGCCCAAGGGCCATCAGCCGCCGCCGGAACCGCGCCCATTTCGTGGCCGACCCGATCAGCCCCGCCGCGCCGAACCCATGCGCCAGCAGCCGGTGGCAGATCTCCAGATCGAGCGCGTGGGAGAATGTGAGCACCAGATGCTCCGCCCCCGCCGGCGCATGCGCCACGAGCCGCGCCGGATCCTCGGCCCAGATCGGGGTGACGCCCTCCGGCATCGTCGCCGGGAAACGGTCGGCAGCGGTATCGACCCATGTGATCGCCACCCCCGGCAGCGGCGCGATCACCCCCACCAGCGCCCGGCCCACATGGCCCGCGCCCCAGATCCACAGCGGCCGGTCCGCATGGGCCACCGGCTCCACCATCCATTCGCCGATCAGGTGCGGCTCGGGCCGCACGCCCCGGCGCGCCTGCGCAAGGATGCGGCGCACCGCCAGCGGCATCGCCCCCGGCCCGCGCGCGATCACCGGGCCGTCCAGATCCACCTGCGTGAACACCTCGCTGAGCAGCGTCACCGCCCCGCCGCAGCATTGCCCCAGCCGGGGGCCAAGGGGCGTGCGGGCCAGCCGCGGGGCGCGGCCCGCGCGCGCCAGCGCGATCGCCTCCCATTCCAGCGCGCCGCCGCCGATCGTCCCCTCGGTCCCGTCCGCCCAGACCAGCATCGCCGCCCCCACCTCGCGCGGGGAGGAGCCGTCATGCGCCGCGATCACCACCCGCGTCACCCGCCCATGGCGGGCGACCGCGCGGCCCAGCCCCTCCAGATCGAAGCCGCGTTCAGCCATGACGATGCCGCGCCACCGCCGCCAGCACCCGTTCCGGCGTCGCGGGCGCATCCAGTTCGGGATAGCGCGTGCCGCAGGCCGCCACCGCATCCGACAGCGCCATGAACGCCGAAATGCCCAGCATGAAGGGCGGCTCGCCCACGGCCTTCGACCGGCCCACCGTATCCTCGGGGTTGGGGCGGTTCCACAGCGCCACGCGGAAATCGCGCGGCCGGTCCGAACAGGCCGGGATCTTGTAGGTGGAGGGGGCATGCGTGCGCAGCCGCCCCGCCTTGTCCCAGACCAGTTCCTCCGTGGTCAGCCAGCCCGCGCCCTGCACATAACCGCCCTCGATCTGGCCGATATCCAGCGCCGGGTTCAGCGAGGTGCCGGTGTCGTGCAGGATGTCCGTGCGCAGGATGCGGTTCTCGCCGGTCAGGGTGTCGATCACCACCTCCGTCACCGCCGCGCCATAGGCGAAATAGAGGAAGGGCCGCCCCTGCCCCCGCAGCCGATCCCACGAGATCTTGGGCGTGCTGTAGAACCCCGTCGCCGACAGCGACACCCGCGCCTGATAGGCAAGGGCGGCGGCCTCGGCAAAGCTCAGATTCTCGGCCCCGGCGCGCACCCGGCCCCCGGCGAACACCGCCTCCGCCCCGCCCGCACGGGCCGAGATGACGGCCCCGATCCGGGCGCGCAGCGTCTCGCAGGCGGCCTTCACCGCCATCCCGTTCAGGTCCGATCCCGACGACGCCGCCGTGGCCGAGGTGTTGGGCACCTTGCCCGTATCGGTCGCGGTGATCTTCACCTGCAGGATGTCGATGGCAAAAACCTCCGCCGCCACCTGCGCGACCTTCTGGAACAGGCCCTGCCCCATCTCGGTCCCGCCATGGTTCAGATGGACCGAGCCGTCCTGATACACATGCACCAGCGCCCCGGCCTGATTGAGCCATGTGAGCGTGAAGGAGATCCCGAATTTCACCGGCGTCAGCGCGATGCCGCGCTTCAGGATCGGGCTGTCGCGGTTCCATGCGGCAATGGCGGCCCGCCGCGCGGCGTAATCGGCGCTCTGCTCCAGCGCGGCCACCAGCTCATGGCCGACGAAATCCTCCACCGGCATGTGGTAGGGCGTGGTCTGCGCGTCGCCCGCGGGCGGGCGGGGGGCGGGATGCTCCACCCCTTCGGCCCCGCGCGAGGTGAGGTCTGCCCCCACCGCCCCCTCGGCCGCGCCGGCCTGCGGGGGGGGCGGCGGCGCATGGCCCGCCGCGCGGTAGAAGTTGGCCCGCCGCACCTCCAAGGGATCGCGGCCAAGGGCATGGGCGATGTGATCCATCACCCGCTCGATCCCGATCATGCCCTGCGGACCGCCGAAGCCGCGATAGGCGGTGGCCGATTGCGTATGCGTCCGCAGCCGGTGGCTCTCGATCCGCACCGCAGGCAGCCAATAGGCATTATCGGCATGCAGCATCGCCCGGTCCGCCACCGGCAGCGACAGATCCTGCGCCCATCCGCAGCGGAACAGGTGCCGCATGTCCAGCCCGAGGATGCGGCCCGCGTCGTCGTATCCGACGCGGTACTCGATCCGCAGATCGTGCCGCTTGCCGGTGATCGTCATGTCGTCGTCGCGGTCATAGCGCATCTTGCAGGCGCGCCCCGTGGCCCGCGCCGCCAGCGCCGCCGCGATGGCCAGCGCGTTGCCCTGACTTTCCTTGCCGCCGAAACCGCCGCCCATGCGCCGCACCTCCACGCGCACGGCATGCATCGGCACGCCAAGGGCATGGGCGACCTTGTGCTGCACCTCGGTCGGGTGCTGGGTGGAACTGTGGATCACCATGTCCCCCCCTTCCTGCGGCAGCGCCAGCGCCACCTGCCCCTCGAGGTAGAAATGCTCCTGCCCACCGACCTCCATCCGCCCATCGAGCCGGTGCGGCGCCGCCTCCAGCGCCGCCATCTCGCCGCGCTGCCAGATGACCGGACCCGCCTCGAACCGGCTGCCTGCCGCCAGCGCCTCGTCCACGGTCAGGATCGCCGGGCGTTCGCGATATTCGATGCGCCCAAGGCGCGCGGCGCGGCGCGCGGCCAGATGGCTTTCGGCCACCACGAGGAACAGCGGCTGGCCGACGTAATGCACCTGCCCCATCGCCAAGAGCGGCTCGTCATGCACCGAAGGGGAGCAGTCGGGCATCGGATCGAAGCCCTCCAGCACCGCCACCACGCCGGGCGCGGCGCGCACCGCCGACAGGTCCATCGCGGTGATGTCGCCATGGGCCAGCGTGGACAGTCCGAAGGCCAGATGCAGCGTGTCCTGCGGCACCGGAATATCGTCCACATACCGCGCCTGCCCCGTCACATGCAGCGGCGCGGCGTCGTGGGGAAGCGGCTTGCCCCGGCTCATGGCGCCACCTCCAGCACGGAAACGGGCGTTCCCGCACGCTCGTGCCAGTAGCGGCGCAGCAGGTTGCCCGCCACCTCCAGCCGATAGGCGGCGCTGGCGCGCATATCGCTCAGCGGGGTGAAATCCTCGGCGAAGGCGGGCAGCACCGCCTCGATCGTCGCGGCGGTCCATGGGCGGCCCATGAGCGCCGCCTCCACCGCCGCCGCGCGTTTGGGGATCGCGGCCATGCCGCCGAAGGCGATGCGCGCGCCTTGCACATGCCCGTCCTCCACCGTCACGTTGAACGCCCCGCACACCGCCGAGATGTCCTGATCGAACCGCTTGGAAATCTTGTAGCAGCGCAGATCCGGCGCGGTTTCGGGGATCGTCACCGCCTCCACGAACTCTCCCGGACGGCGGTCCTGCCGGCGGTAATCGAGGAAGAACGCCTCCAGCGGCATCTGCCGCCGTTCCGCGCCCTGCCGCAGATGCAGCACCGCGCCAAGCGCGATCAGCGCGGGCGGCGTGTCCCCGATGGGCGAGCCGTTGGCGATGTTGCCCCCGATCGTGGCGGCGTTGCGGATCTGGGTGCTGGCAAAGCGGCGCAGCAGTTCGGCCAGCGCCGGATGCGGCCCCGCCATCGCCTCGCGCAGCGCGGCCATGGTCACGCCCGCCCCGATGCGCAGCCCGTCCGGGCCTGCCTCGATCCGGCGCAACTCCTCCACCGGGCCGAGGAAGATCACCGGCTCCAGATCGCGCAGCTCCTTCGTGGCCCAAAGGCCGACATCCGTCGCCCCCGCCACCAAAAGCGCGTCCGGATGGGCGGCATAGGCCGCGGCCAGATCGTCCAGCCCCCGCGGATGCAGCCGCACCTGCGCCGCATCGTCGAGCCATGGGGCGGCCGGCTCCTCGGCGGCGGCCTCGGCGGCGCGGATGATGGGGGCATAGCCGGTGCAGCGGCACAGATTGCCCGCCAGCACGTCGTCATGGTCGCGCCGCCCCCGCGCATGGGCCGCCGCCATCGACATCACGAAGCCGGGCGTGCAGAACCCGCACTGACTGCCATGATGATCGACCAGCGCCTGCTGCACCGGATGGGGCGCACCGCCCGGCGCGGCGATCCCCTCCACCGTGCGGACGGCCTTGCCCTGAAGCTGCGGCAGGAACAGGATGCAGGCGTTCAGCGCGCGCGGCCCGTCCGCATCCGTGACCATCACGGTGCAGGCGCCGCAATCGCCCTCGTTGCAGCCCTCCTTGGTGCCCTTCAGCCCGCGCTCCTCGCGCAGCCAGTCCAGAAGCGTCGTGGTCGGCGGGGCATCTAGCCGGACCTCCGCCCCGTTGAGGTGGAATGCGATCTCCATGATCGTAACCTGCCGCGGTCTCTGCGTTGCTTGGGACCGATCGTCCGGCGCGCGGTCCCTGCCCGATGCGGCGTAAGGCGGGGCCGGCGCGGGAACGCGCCACGCACGCCCCGGAACGCATCCGTTCCACGAACCTGCGCGCCTGTCAAATCCGATCGCGCGGATCGCCGCCCCGCGGCACGAAAGGCGGCGGCTCGAAGGCGCGGACGGGGGGCAGCGGGCCGTCATGGCGCGTCACCTCCACAAGGCAGGAATGGGCCGACGGCCCCTGCGCCAGCCGCGAGGTGCCCCGATCCGCCGTCAGAACGTTGGGGTTTCCGTGCCGCTCCAGCGGGCGGTCCGCGCCGCCCTCGGACGGGTCGAACCACGCGCCCGTCGGAAGCTGCACCACCCCCGGCATCAGCCCTTCGTCCAGCGCCACCGCCGCAAGGCAGGCCCCCCGGTCGTTCCACACCCGCGCCACATCCCCCTCGGCCAATCCGCGCTGCGCGGCATCGGCCGGGGTCATGCGCATCACCTCGCGCCCGCGCCGCTTGCCCCCGCGCGAGGGGCCGACATGATCGTACTGGCTGTGCAGCCGCGTGCGCGGCTGGTTCGACACCAGATGCAGCGGAAAGCGCGCCGCCAGATCCGCGCCCAGCCATTCGCGCGGCGGCAGCCATGTGGGATGGGGCGGGCAATCGTCATAGCCAAAGCCCGCGATCACCTCCGAATGCAGCTCGATCCGGCCCGACGGGGTGCGCAGCCGCGCCCCCTCGGGATCGGCGCGGAACGCCTGCAACAGATCGCGCTCATGCTCCCGCTCCGGCGGATCGAGGATGACCAGCCCCTGTTCCCAGAAGGCATCGAAATCGGGAAGCTCGATCCCCGCCGCCGCCGCCCGCTGCCGCCCCGTGCCATAGAGATGGCGCAGCCAGCCTTCGGTGTCGCGCCCGTCGGTGAACACCGCGCCCGCGCCGAGCCGGGCCGCCAGCGCCGCAAAGACGGCATGATCGTCCCGCGCCCCGAAGGCCGGTTCCGCCACCTTGTGCGAGGCGGCGAGGAAATGATCGGCCGGCGAGACCGCGATGTCGTTCCGCTCCAGCGGGGTGGTGACGGGCAGGACGATATCGGCATGGCGCACCAAGGGGTTCCACCAGCTGTCCTGCACGATCACCGCCTCCGGGCGCTGCCACGCGGCGCGCAGACGGTTCAGGTCCTGATGGTGGTGGAACGGATTGCCCCCGGCCCAGTAGATCAGCCGCAGATCGGGATAGGTCCGGCGCTCGCCGTTGAAGTCGTAGCCTTCGCCCGGATGCAGCAGCGCATCCGCGATCCGCGCCACCGGGATCGTCTCCGTCACGGGGTTGTGCAGTTGCGGCAGGGGCGGAAAGGCGAAGGGCAGCGCCTGATTGCCCACCCCGTTGGCCGAGGCATAGCCGAACCCGAAACCGCCCCCCGGCAGACCGATCTGCCCCAGCATCGCCGCCAGCGCCACGGCCATCCAGCAGGGCTGCTCGCCGCCTTCGGCGCGTTGCAGCGCCCATGCCACCATGAGGAAGCTGCGGCTTTGCGCCAGCGCGGCGGCCAGGGCGCGGATGGTCTGCGCCGGCACGCCGGTGATCGCCGCCGCCCAATCGGCGCTCTTGGCGGTGCCGTCCGATTGGCCGGTGACATAGGCCTCCAGCACGGGCCAGCCATGGGTGTGCCGGTCCAGAAACGCCCGGTCCGCCCGCCCCGTCGCCAGCACTTCATGCGCAAGGCCCAGCATCAGCGCGGTGTCGGTGTTGGGGCGGATCGGGATCCACTCCACCCCCGCGCCCGCCGTATCGTCCCGGATCGGAGAGACGGAGATCAGCCGCGCCCCCCGCGCCCGCAGCCGGTCGAGGTTGCGCCCGAGGATGTGCCGCCCGATCCCCCCCGAGGAGACCTGCGCGTTCTTCCACGGCGCGCCGCCGAACATCACCAGCACCTCCGTCTCCTCGGCGATGCGGCGCCATGGGGTGTGGCCGGTCACGACGCCCTTCGTGTCGCCGGTGACATGCGGCAGGATCGTGTCGGCGGCGGCAAAGCTGTAATTCTGCACCGAGCGCGTGCAGCCCCCCACCGCATTCAAGAAGCGGTGCACCTGGCTCAGCGCATGGTGAAACCGCCCCGCCGAGGCCCAGCCATAGGAGCCGCCATAGATCGCCCGGTTGCCGTGATCGCGGCGCACGCGGGCGATCTCGGCGGCGGCGAGGTCCAGCGCCTCGTCCCAGCCCACCTCCACGAACGGCTCGTGCCCCCGGCCCGCGCCGGTCGTGCGGACCTGCCCCGCCTCGCGCGCCGCTAGGAACGAGGCGCGGATGGCCGGGCGGCGGATGCGGGCCGGGGCCTCCAGCGCCTCGATCATGCCGCCCGCAAGGATCGACGGATCGGGATCTTCGGCCACGGGATGCAGCGCCTCGGGCCGCCCGCCTGCCATCGCCACGCGGTAGGTGCCCCAATGGGTCGCAAGAACGGGTCGGGCGGGTGTGCGGAGCATCGGGGTCCCTCGGGGTGACATCGCCACCGTTGTTCCGCGCCGCCGCGCCGACTTCAAGCCCCCGCCCTGCGCGTCGTGCTTGACATCCCCCCCGGCCCGGCTCCCGATACGGGCACAAAACGAACACCATCAGGGGACAAGAGACATGGATGGATTGGGGGCTTTTCTGGAAACGGCAGGCGGCATCGTCTGGGGGCCGTTCCTGCTGATCCCGCTGCTTCTGGGCACGGGCATCTATCTGACGATCCGGCTGGGGGGCATCCAGTTCCTCCGGCTGGGCGCGGCGCTGCGGCTCGGGCTGATCCGGCGCAAGGATGACGGGGCCGAAGGCGACATCTCGCAGTTTCAGGCGCTGACCACGGCGATGGCCGCCACGGTCGGCACCGGCAACATCGTCGGCGTGGCCACCGCCATCGGGATCGGGGGGCCGGGCGCGCTCTTTTGGATGTGGGTCACGGCGCTTCTGGGCATGGCCTCGAAATATTCCGAGGCCTTCCTCGGCGTGCGCTTCCGCACCACCGACGCCGCGGGCGAAAAATCGGGCGGGCCGCAATACTACCTCGAACGCGGGATTCCGGGGCCCTTCGGCAAGCTTCTGGCGCTCTCCTTCTCCATCTTCGCGGTCTGCGCCTGCTTCGGCATCGGCAACATGACGCAGGGCAACTCCATCGCCTCCAACGTCGAACGCAGCTTCGGCATCCCGACATGGGCCACGGGGCTGATCCTCGCCACGCTGACGCTGGCGGTGCTGGTCGGCGGCATCAAGGCGATCGGGCGCGTCACGGCCGGCCTCGTGCCGCTGATGATCCTCTTCTATGTGCTGGGCGCGCTGTTCATCCTCGGCGTCAACATCGCGGCGGTGCCGGCGGCGCTCGGCGCGGTCTTCTCCTCGGCCTTCACCGGCAGTTCGGCGGCGGGCGGCTTCGTCGGCTCCACCATCATGATCGCGGTGCAGTTCGGCGTGGCGCGGGGCATCTTCTCCAATGAATCGGGCATGGGCTCGGCCGCCATCGCCGCCGCCTCCGCCCGCACCAGCCATCCGGTGCGCCAAGGCCTCGTGTCCATGACGCAGACCTTCATCGACACGATCATCGTCGTCACCTGCACCGGCCTCGTGCTCATCACCACCGGCGTATGGACCGAAACCGACCCCGCCACCGGCGAACAGATCTCCGCCGCGCTGATGACGGGCGAGGCCTTCACCCACGGGCTGCCGGGCGAATGGGGCCACTGGATCGTCACGATCGGCCTCGTGCTCTTCGCCTATTCCACCATCCTCGGCTGGGCCTATTACGGCGAGCGCAACATCGAACGGCTGATCGGGCGCAGCGGCGTGATGCCCTTCCGGGTGCTCTTCTCGCTCGTGGTGTTCGTCGGCTGCACGATGCAACTCACGCTCGTGTGGAACTTCTCGGACGTGATGAACGGGCTGATGGCGATCCCGAACCTGATCGGGCTGCTGATCCTGTCGGGCCTCATCGCGCGCGAAACGCGCCACTACCTCGCCCACGATCCCAAGCTGGAGGCCGACAGCGCGCGCGTCGCCTCCTTCATGCAGGGCACGCCCGGCTGGGAGGAATGGGTCGCCTCGGAGCGTTCGGGGCACTGACGATCGCACCGGCCGGGACCATCCCGGCCGGACACCCGCTTGACTTTTGAGAATGAGTTGCATTTCCATGAGAGCGACGCACTCACGGAGGATGCCATGCCGACACGACTGCCGCTCTCTCTCGGAACCTTCATCGCGGGCCTGCTGCTGGCCTCTTCGGCCATGGCCGCAGAGGGCCGCCTGAAGGTCGTCACCACCTTCACCGTTCTGGCCGACATGACGCGCCATGTGGCCGGCGACGACGCCGATGTCGTCTCCATCACCAAGCCGGGGGCCGAGATCCACGGCTACGAGCCCACCCCGCAGGACATCGTCGGCGCGCAGGATGCCGATCTGATCCTGTGGAACGGGCTGAACCTCGAACGCTGGTTCGAACAGTTCTTCCAGAACCTGCACGACGTGCCTTCGGTCACCCTGTCCGAAGGGGTCGATCCCATCTCCATCTCGGGCGGCGATTACGACGGCAAGCCCAACCCCCATGCGTGGATGAGCCCCGAAAACGCGCAGATCTACGTCACCAACATCGAAAAGGCCCTGTCCGAGTACGATCCGGCCCATGCCGCCGATTATGCCGCCAATGCCGAAGCCTACCGCCAGCAGTTGCGCGCCACCCTCGATCCGCTGCGCGCCGAAATCGCCGCCGTGCCCAAAAATCGCCGCTGGCTCGTGACCTGCGAAGGCGCGTTCAGCTACCTTGCGCGCGATCTCGGCCTGAAGGAGCTCTATCTCTGGCCGATCAACTCCGATCAGATGGGCACGCCGCAGCAGGTGCGCCATGTCGTCGATCAGGTCCGCGCGAACGCCATTCCCGCCGTCTTCTGCGAAAGCACCGTGAACACGGCCCCCGCACGCCAGATCGCCCGGGAAACCGGCGCGCAGTACGGCGGCGTGCTCTATGTCGACAGCCTGTCGGAACCGGACGGCCCGGTGCCGAGCTATCTCGATCTTCTGCGCGTCACCACCAAGACCGTCGCCGACGGGCTTGCCGCGACGAACGACTGATCCACCTATACGCCACCCCCCACAGGACCATGATGCAGACAGATACCTCCCCGGACGACATCGGCATCCTCGCGCGCGATGTGACCGTCACCTACCGGAACGGGCACACCGCCCTGCGCGACGCCTCCTTCCAGATCCCGCGGGGCACCGTCACCGCGCTGGTGGGGGTGAACGGCGCGGGCAAATCCACGCTCTTCAAGGCGGTGATGGGCTTCGTTCCCGTCGCGCGCGGCGAGATCCGCCTTCTGGGCCTCACCGTCCGCGAGGCGCTGCGCCGCAATCTCGTGGCCTATGTCCCCCAATCCGAAGAGGTGGACTGGTCCTTCCCCGTTCTGGTGGAGGATGTGGTGATGATGGGCCGCTTCGGCCATATGGGCCTGCTGCGCCGCCCCTCCGCCGCCGACCGCGCGGCGGTCGATACCGCCCTTGCCCGCGTGAACATGCAAGACTACCGCCACCGCCAGATCGGAGAGCTGTCGGGCGGGCAGAAGAAGCGCGTCTTTCTGGCCCGCGCCCTTGCGCAGGACGGCCGCGTGATCCTGCTGGACGAACCCTTCACCGGCGTCGACGTGAAGACCGAGGAACAGATCGTCGCCCTCTTGGGCGAATTGCGCGCCGAGGGGCGGGTGATGCTCGTCTCCACCCACAACCTCGGATCGGTGCCCGAATTCTGCGACCGGGTGGTGCTGGTGAAGGGCACCGTGCTCTGCCACGGGCCGACCGACACCACCTTCACCCGCGCCAATCTGGAAAAGGCCTTCGGCGGCGTTCTGCGCCACGTTACGCTCGGCGGCGATCTTTTGCATGACGATCACGACCCGCGGCAGGTCTCCATCCTCAGCGACGACGAACGCCCCTTCGTGCAATACGGCGAGCGTACCCACCGGCAGGAGCGGTCCGAATGATCCTGCTCGATCCTTTCCTCTACGGATACATGCTGAACGCGATGCTCGTCTCGGCGCTGGTCGGCGGGGTCTGCGCGTTCCTGTCGGCCTATCTGATGCTCAAGGGCTGGTCGCTGATCGGCGACGCGCTCAGCCATTCGGTCGTTCCGGGCGTGGCGGGGGCCTATCTTCTGGGCCTGCCCTTCGCGCTCGGCGCCTTTTTGTCGGGGGGGCTGGCGGCGGGGGCGATGCTGTTCCTGTCGGACCGTTCGGGCCTGAAGGTGGATGTGGTGATCGGGCTGATCTTCACCTCCTTCTTCGGGCTGGGGCTGTTCATGATCTCGCTCAACCCGATCGCGGTGTCGGTGCAGACCATCACCATGGGCAACATCCTCGCCATCACCCCCGAAGACACGCTGCAACTCGTGATCATCGGCGTCGTCTCGCTCTGCGTGCTGCTGCTGCGCTGGAAGGACCTGATGGTCGTGTTCTTCGACGAAAGCCATGCGCGGTCGGTCGGGCTGCGTCCGGGGCTGTTGAAGGGGGTGTTCTTCATGCTGCTGTCGGCCAGCGTGGTCGCCGCGATGCAGACGGTGGGGGCCTTCCTCGTCGTGGCCATGGTGGTGACGCCGGGGGCGACGGCCTATCTGCTCTGCGACCGTTTCCCCCGGCTGATCGTGCTGTCGGTGGCGATCGGCACGGCCACGAGCTTCGTCGGCGCCTATGTCAGCTTCTTTCTCAATGGCGCGCCGGGCGGCATCATCGTCTGCCTGCAGACGCTGATCTTCCTCGCGACCTTCACCTTCGCGCCCAAGCACGGGATGCTGGCCGCACGCCGCAAGGCCCGCGCCGCGCTGGAGGGAGAGGCATCATGACCGACACCCTTCTCTTGCCGTTCCAGTTCTCGTTCATGCAGAACGCCTTCTGGATCGCGATCATCGTGGCGGTGCCGACGGCGCTTTTGTCCTGCTTTCTGGTGCTGAAGGGCTGGGCGCTGATGGGCGATGCGGTCAGCCATGCCGTGCTGCCCGGCATCGTGCTGGCCTATATCTTCAACATCCCGCTGATCTTCGGCGCCTTCGCGGCGGGGATGATCACCTCCACCGCCACGGGGTTCCTGTCCTCCAACAGCCGGGTGAAGCAGGACACCGTGATGGGCATCGTCTTTTCGGGGATGTTCGGCCTCGGGATCGTGCTCTACACCTCCATCACCTCGGACATGCATCTCGATCACATCCTCTTCGGCAACATGCTGGGGGTGGGTCCGCAGGATCTGTGGGTGGCGGGCGTCATCTCGGCGGTGGTGGCGGCGGCGCTCCTGCTGAACTGGAAGGACCTGATGCTGCACGCCTTCGATCCGGCGCAGGCGCGGGCCTCGGGGCTGCGGGTGGGGATGCTGCATTACGGGCTGCTCACCGTCCTGTCGCTGACCATCGTGGCGACGCTGTCGGCCACGGGGCTGATCCTTGCGGTCGGGCTGATGATCGCGCCGGGGGCCATCGCCTTCCTGACCGTCCGCTCCTTCGGGCGGATGCTGATCGTGGCGGTCGCGGTCTGCATGGTGGCCACGCTGGGCGGGGTCTATGTCAGTTTCTGGATCGACAGCGCCCCCGCGCCGACGATCATCCTGATCCTGACCGCGATCTTCCTCATGGCCTTCGTGCGCAAACAGGTGGCTATGCGCCGCGCCTCGGCCCGCGCGGACTAGCGCCACCTTCGACCAAAGGCGGCGCGCCCCTGCCCGGATGGATGGGGCGCGCCCGCTGGACAGCCGCGCCCCCGGCCTGCGATGGTGCGCGCGTGGCAACAGCGGAATGGACCATGGCCCCCACCTTCGGAACCAGCGGCCTGCGCGGCCTCGTCACCGACCTGACGGACGATCTCGTCGCGCGCCATGTCCGCGCCTTCCTGCGGGTCTGCCCGCAGGGCGACCGGCTGTTCGTCGGGCGCGACCTGCGCCCCTCCTCGCCGCGCATCGCCCGCGCGGTGATGCACGCGGCGCAAGCGGCGGGCCTCGATGTCGTGCCCTGCGGCGCCGTTCCCACCCCCGCCTTGGCCGAGGCCGCGATGGCCGCCGGCGCGGGCGCCGTCATGGTCACCGGCAGCCATATCCCCGCCGATCGCAACGGCCTCAAGTTCTACGTCCCGGGCGGAGAGATCACCAAGACCGACGAGACGCGCATCCTCGCCGCCCTCGCCGCCCCCACCCCGGACACCGCCGCAGAAGGGCGCGAGCTTTCCGCCCCCGATCTGGAAACGCGCTTTGTCCGCCGCTATGCCGATGCCTTCGCACCGGACGCGCTGGCGGGGCTGCGCATCGGCGTCTATCGCCATTCCTCGGTGGCGCGCGATCTCTTGGGGCGGGCGCTCACGCAGCTCGGGGCCGAGGTGGTGGAGCTGGGCCATTCCGGCACCTTCATCCCCGTCGATACCGAAGCGGTCGAACCCGAAACACGCCAGACCCTTGCCGAGTGGACGGCGGCGCATGGCCTCAATGCCATCGCCTCCACCGATGGGGATGGCGACCGCCCGATGCTGACCGATGCGTCCGGGCGTCTGGTGCCGGGCGATGTGCTGGGCGTGCTGACGGCGCGCCATCTGGGCGCGCGCGTGATCGTCACGCCCGTATCGTCGAACGACATGGTCCGCCGCATGGGGTTCGAACGGGTGATCCTGACGCGCATCGGCTCCCCCCATGTCATCGCCGGGATGGAGGAGGCGGTGGCCGCCGATCCCGCCGCCCGCGTCGCGGGGTTCGAGGCGAATGGCGGCTTCCTTCTGGGCTTTGCCGCCCATCCCGCCGGGCCGCTGGCCCCGCTGATGACGCGCGACAGTCTGCTGCCGATCCTCGCCCCGCTGGTCGCGGCCCGCGCGGCGGGCGTCGATCTGGCGGCGCTGGTGGCGGCGCTTCCGCCCTGCTTCACCGCCGCCGACCGGCTGACCGGGATCGACCGCGACCGGGCGGCGGGCTTTCTGCAGCGGCTGAAGGCCGACCCTTCGGCGCTGCTGGGGGCCGGCCCGCCGGTAGAAAGCCTCGACCGGACGGACGGGCTGCGCATGAACCTCGTCGATGGCACGGTGCTGCATCTGCGCCCCTCGGGCAATGCGCCCGAGTTTCGGATCTATGTGCAGGCCGCAAGCCCGGACGCGGCGCAGGGGATGCTGGCGCGCTACCGCCCGGCCATCGCGGCGGCGCTCGACTAGATCTCCTTGACCGAACCGTCGGCCATGCCCTGCTGCCAGTAGCCCGAGGCCGCGATCCACGTCTTCGGCACGCCCCGCGCCTCCAGCGCCGCACGCAGCGCGCGGGTGACGCCGGCCTCGGCGGCGATCCAGACGAAGGTGCCGGGGGCCGGGTCCACCCCCTCCAACGCCGCCAGAAGCGGGGCGGGATCGGCCCCCGCATCGGCAGGCCGGTGCACCCACCGCAGATCGAGCGGGGCCGCCCCGGTCAGCGCCTGTTCATCCGCCGGGCCGGGCACGGCGATCAGCGCGGTGACGGGGGTATCGGCAGGGGATTCCTCGATCCGCCGCCCGATCGCGGGCAGCGCCGTTTCGTCCCCGATCAACAGCCACGCCGCAATCGGCCCGCCGATCACCTTCGATCCGCGCGGTCCGCCGATCTCCACCCGGTCGCCGGGGCGAAGGCCGCGCGCCCAATCGGCCACCGGCCCGCCCGGATGATCCACCACGTCGATCACCAGATGATCGCCCTCGTGGCGGCGCGGGGTGTAATCGCGCATCACCGTCTCGCCGCCCGGAACCGGCACGAACAGCTTCACATGATCGTCGAAGCCCGCGCTGTGGAATCCCTCCAGCTCCGGGCCGCCCAATGTCAGGCGGATCATGTGCGGCGTCAGATGCCCGGCCTCCAGCACCGACAGGCTGCGGCGGCGGATCTCGTGCCGGATACGCTCGATGGTGGGGTGATCGGTCATGGCAGGTCCTTCGGCAGATGCGGCGCCACAGGATCACAACGAGGTGGCGCGCGCAATCTCGATGAAGGCATCGACGAAGGGCACGGCGGCTTCGCCGGTGCGCACCCCGGCATGGATGCTCTTCGCGATCCCCTCGGGGCCGAGGCGGACGGCGCGGATCGGCAGCGCGGCCGCCCCCTCCTCGCGCAGCAGCCAGTCGGGAATGGCGCTGACCCCCCGCCCCGCCGCGACGAGCTGAAGCATCATCTCCGTCGTCTCCACCGTGCGGTGGCGGCGCGGGGCGCAGCGTCCGGGCACGAGGAAACGGGTGAACACATCCAGCCGGTCCACCGGCACGGGATAGGTGAAGAGCTCCTCGCTCAGCAGATCCTGCGGCGCCGCGACATCGCCCACGGGATGCCCCTGCGGCACGGCGAGGACGAGTTCGTAATCGAAGACCGGCGTGAACTCCACCCCCTCCAGATCCATCGGATCGGGGGTGATCAGCACGTCGATCTCATGCCCCAGCAGCGCGCCGAGGCCGCCGAAGCGAAAGGCCGTGCGCATGTCGAAATCCACATCGGGCCACGCGGTCAGGAAGGGCGCGATGACGCGCATCAGCCATTGCTGGCAGGGATGGCATTCCATCCCCACGCGCAGCGCGCCCCGCTGCCCGGCGGCGAAATCGGCCAGAACCTGTTCGGCATCGTCGAGTTGCGGCAGCACCCGCTGGGCCAGCGCCAGAAGATATTCCCCCGCCTGCGTCAGCCGCAGGCCCCGCCCCTCGCGGATCCACACGCGCAGGCCGTGACGCTCCTCGAACTTGCGCATGGTATGGCTCAAGGCCGATTGCGTCAGGTTCAGCCGCCCCGCCGCCGCCGTCACACTGCCGAGGCGATCGACTTCGCGCAGGATGGAAAGATGCTGCCGGTCAAGCATGACGCCCCTTTGGGGGTGAGGGAAGATCAAAGGGAAATGGCAGCCCGTAGGGGAGTCGAACCCCTCTTTTCAGGTTGAAAACCTGACGTCCTAACCGATAGACGAACGGGCCATCCGGGTAAGGGGCTTCTAGGGAAAGGTGCCCGCCCGCGCAAGTGGAAAAATGCGCGCGCCCCGCTTTATCCGACGGCCCGCTGCACCGGCGCCGGGCGATAGATGAAGCCATAGGTCGGATAGGGGCTGCCGAAGCTGTTGGAGCGGTTCTCCACCCGCACCTGCGACCAGTCGTTCTTGGGCGAGATGTCGATCACCACATCCTCGGTCACGCGGTTGCGCACCCAATTGGCCTGCGTGACCGTGATGCGCCGCGAGTCGATCACCGAGGACACCACCGCCACATGCCCCATCGGCATTTTGGAGGTGGAGCGGAAGTTGAGCACCGCGCCCGGGATCGGCACGTTGCCGCGCGGATAGCGGCCCGCGGCGGCGTTCCACCATGTCCCGGCATTGCCCCGGATCTCGATCCCCGACACGGCCCGCGCGAAGGGCACGCACCAGATCCGCCGCACCCCCGAGGCGCGGATGTCGGCATCGGCCTCGGCCACCGCCTGCGTCAGTTCGGCCCGCGTCAGCTGCGCCACCAGAACGGGTTGCGGTTCCGCCATGGCCGTCACCGCCGAGCACAGCATTCCACCGATCAGCGCGAGCGCTGCCAAGCCCATCCGTCGCATTCGTGTCCCCCGTTCCCGGTCAGTGGCGCTTGCGTACGCCTTGGTCGTCCCCATCACGCTCGATCGCGCGACAAAGGCGTCGCATGGCGGGTTCCCTTGCGACAAGCCGGGGGATTTCCGCTCGGCAAGATCTTGCCGAAATCGGCCCTACCAGGTCAGGACCGGCCCCTCCAGCGGCACCCCCGGCAGCGCGGGGCGCAGCGCGGCGGGATCGGTGCAGAAGGCGGGCATCGCCACGCGCGGGGCCACGGCGCGCAGGGCCGCACGCAGCGCGCTCAGCCGCGGATGCACGTTCCAGCGCAAAAAGCGCGCCGCCCCCTGCCCCACCCAGTGAAAGGCCGGCGTGCCCTGCGCCGGATGCGCGGTGAACACCACCTGCGCGCCCCCCGCCGCGATGAACCGCGCGGCAAGCGGCGCCGACAGCCCGCCCTCGGCATGGGCACCGGCGGCGATCATCACGCCCGCAGGGGCGGCCTCATCGCTCAGGGGGCGGGCCGCCGCCAGCAGCGCGCGAAGCGGCGCCGCCCCCCCCACCAGCCAATCCGGGCAGGCCAGCAGCGCGTGCGCCGCCCGCAGATGCTCGGGGCACAGATGCGGCACATGGCCCGCGGCATGAAGCTGCAGCGCCATCTCCAGCCCGTGCCCGACCGCCGGGGCCGGCAACAGCAGCGGCCCGTCCGCCGCCAAGGCCAGCAGATCGTCGCGCGCCACCGCCAGCGGCACATCGCCAAGCCCATAGGATGCATCGAAGATCAGCGCCCCGGCCTGCGGCAGCGGATCGCAGGGAAACAGCGCCCCCTCCTCGGACCGCGCGCCGGTATAAAGCAGCCCCCCCGGCCCGCCGATGCGGATCCAGACCGCGCCGGGGCCGTGGCCGCTCGCGCCCGTCTCCACCTCCAGCCCGGCGATGCGGATGCGCCCGCGGCGCGGCAACTGCGCCCGCAGGCCCGGCACGTCCGCCCCAAGCGCGCCCAAGGGCGGCGCGGCCCAAACGGCCCCCGCAGGGGGCAGCGGCGCGGTCGGCGCCCCATGGCTCAGCAGGACCGCATCCACCGGGCCGGGATCGGCCCCGGAGCCCAGAAGCAGGCGGCGGCCGCCCATCTCCACCAGAAAGCACCCCGGCTCCGGCCCGCGCCATCCCGACAGCGCCGTCGCCCGCATCGCCGTCTCCGGAAGGCGCCCGCGCCCCGCCATCGCCTGCGACCCGACCCGCGCGTTCATCCTGTCCGTACCCCGTGCCGCCATGCCGTTCTGACTACCGCCCAGGGGTGACGCTTTCGTGACGCGCTCAGCCGCCCCGAACGGCGGGCGGCGCGGTCGATCCGCGCGCCGCCAACGTGCCGGGGAACAGCCGCTGCCCCGCGGCCCGCCCGATCAGCACATCCAGAACGTGATCGGCGATCCCGTCCAGATCCTGCGTGACGGTGGTCAGATCGGGGCGGATGATCCGGCCCCAGATCGTGTTGTCGAACCCCGTGACGGAGACATCCTGCGGCACCCGCACCCCCGCCTCGATGAAGCCCGCGATCAGCCCGACGCCGATCGCATCGAAGGCGGCGGCGATCGCGGTCGCCCCGTCCGGGCGCCATGTGCGGGCATGGGTGCGGGCCGTGTCGAAATCGGGCTGCAGATGGCGCACGCGGGTCTTCAGGCCAAACGCCTCGGCGGCGGCCAGCATCCCGGCCTCGCGCTCGTTGCTGACATGGCTGCGCGTGGCGGAGACGATGATCTCCACCGAGCGGTGGCCCAGATCGGCCAGATGCCCGATCGCCATCCGCGCGCCCGCCCGATGATCGCACGAGGCGATGTTGCGCGGGTTGGAGGCCGCATCCACCACCGCCAGCGGCACCGGCACATGATCCAGCGCGGAATCGTCGCCCCGCACCGGCACCACCACGATCCCATCCACGCCCCGCGCCACGAGGTCGGCCACCATCTCGGCATGGATCGCCGGATCGCCCCGCCCGTCCCGCACCAAGAGCGCCATCCCCCGTTCCTTCGCGGCCCGCTCGAACGCTTGGGCCAGCACCCCGAACAGCGGCATGGTGAAATCCGGCACCACCATCCCCACCAGCGTGCTGCGCCCCGACCGCAGGGAGCGCGCCGCCGCCGAGGGAACATAGCGCATCTCCTCCGCCGCGTTGCGGATCCGCTCGGCCAGCGCGGGGGAGACGCGCCCCCGCCCGCTCAGCGCGTTGGAGACGGTGGCGCGCGAGACGCCCAGCGTCTCGGCGATATGCGTGAGAGAGATGTGACTGGCCATGATTAATCGAGCTACCTTCTACATTCGCCCGTTTAACCACGCCCCCTGCCCCACGGCAAAGCCAAATCCCCGAGAGGCCCGTGTGAGCGGCAACCTATGACCCACCCGCCACAGGCCCCTATGGGGAATATGCTCAGAACATACTACATATAGTTGCTAATTTCTAGGATATACTACATATAGTCAATATGGACCGAGTAGACGCTCCAGTTCGCGCATCGCCACCTCCACCAGTTCCGCATCGACGCGCTGGCCATCCAGACGAATCGTCCAGCCCTTGCCATCGTGCACGGATGTCAGGGCGATCCCCGTGTCCAGCACGGCGCGGCGGCCCCGCATCTTGCCGGCCGCGCGCGGCGGGCGGCCGCCCCGTTCCGGCCGGACCGGCGCCGGCCCCAGATCGCCAAGGACCTCCTCCAGCCGCATCAACTCGTCCTGCGGGGAGTCGATGACCCCCTGCGCCAAGGCCTCCCGCAGGGCCGCCTCGTGCCCATCGCGCAGCGCGGCGGCCAGCTTCAGCCCCTCCTTCTCGCGCAGCGCGTCGGGGAACATCAGCATGTCGCCCAGCTCCTCGAAGATCAGCGCAAAGGACCGCACCTTGGATCGCTTCGCCCGCGAGGCGGAGGCAAAGAGCGCGTCCACCGCCGCCTCCACATTCGGGAAGGCGCCCTGCTGCGCCGCGATCACCGCGATCCGCCCCCGCTCGAAATGGCTGAGACCGGCGCGGACCTCGTTCTCCTCCACCATGGCGACGAAGGGGCCGCCCATCGCATCGGGGTCGCGGATGATGGCCTTGATCGTGTCGAAGCCCCCCTGCCCCCGCATCGCCCGAAGGTTCTGCACCGCCCGCAGCCGCCGATACCCGGAGATGAGGCCATAGGGCTTTTGGGGGTTCTCGGTGCGGAACACCTCGATCGGAAGGCGCATCCCCTGCGTCGCGATGGACTGCTGAAGTTCGGCCATATCCTCGGCATCGAGCACGAGGCGGTCGCGGACGATGGCATCCGCTTCGATCGCATCGAGCGGGATGTCCTGCAGGATCAGCCCCTGCATATCTGCGTTACGGAACCGTTCGGCATCCGCGCGGTCCCGCGCCGCCTCCGCCCGCTCGGCCGCGCTGCGCGGATCATGGGCCCGCGCACTGTCGGCCGCGATCTGGCTGATCGGCGCCGCAAGCGGCATCCGAGGGGGTGTTTCGCGGCGAAACTCCGCCTCGAACCGCTCCAGATCATCGGAGGACGGTGCCTCCAGCTTACGACGTTTCGCCATCGCGTTCCTCCGTCTCCATCTGCTGATCGCGCCACCACGTCCCCAGAAGCACCCGCTTCACCTCGGCCCATGTCTGATCGAATGTCTCCCGACCGCGGACATAGGTCTCGCGGTTGAAATCCCTGTAATCGGTCTCATAGATGCCGCTCACCTGCTCGCCAGCCTGACCGACCATGGCAGTGATCTCCTGCCGGTAGGGGGTCATGAAGTCGCCGAAATAGGCCTGCACGACATTGGCGAGATCGGTCTGCTGCGCCGCATCGAAGCGGGTGATGATCGCGCGGACGGCGTCCCATTCGAAGCGCATCTCCGGCAGGCCATCGGCGCGGCGGGCGCGGTTCTCACCTTCCTCGATGGAGGCGAAGGTGGAGTAGATCATGTCGAAGAACCGGCCCGTGGAATCGAACTCGAGGAACGACGCCCCGAGCGGCACCAGAAGGATGTCGGCGGCGGCCAAGGCGTTGATCGTCAGATAGCCGAGGGCAGGGGGCGTATCGAGGAGGACGATGTCGTAATCGTCCAGCACTCCTGCCTCGGACAGCGCATTGCCGAGGCTGTCCCACAGCGCCCAGTTCCGCAGCTGCATCCGCCAGACCGGCACTTGGAACTCGGCCCAATAGAGGTTCAGCTGCGCGCCGATCAGGTCGATGTTCGGCCAATGCGTGCTTTGGATCAGGTTTCGCGGCGAAACGTTCAGCGCTTCAGTTAACGTTTCGTCAAGCGGCAGTTCGGAGAGGCCCTGCGCCGCGCGCACCTTGTTCTCGGCCTGAAGGGACTGGGCGTAGTCGCGCGCCAGAAGGGGGAAGGCGGTCTGCCATTCGTCGGCCACCGTCCCGCCCATGATCGAGGTCATGGAGCCTTGGCTGTCGAGGTCGATCACAAGCACCCGGTATCCGTCGAGCGCGGCGGACATCGCCAGATGCGCGGCGGTGGAGGTCTTGCCGACGCCGCCCTTGAAGTTGGCGACGGCGATGACCTTGGCGGGCAGCCCCTCGGGGCGCCAGGCCTTGTATTCGCGCCAGCCCGCGCCCTCGGTCGCGAAGTGATCGCGCAGCGCGAGGATCTCTTCGAGCGAGAACCATTTGGCGCCGCCTTCGCCCGTGCCCTGCGGCAGATCGGGATGGGCCTTCAGCACCCGGCGCAGATGGGCGGGGGCGATCGGGATCAGATAGCGGCACACCTCCCATGTGGAGAATTTGCGCAGACGCTTTTGCCCGTCCGGGGCGTAACCGCGCCGGGCAAGGTCGTCGCGGCCGCGGGCGGCGAAGGTGGCGGCCTTGGCGAAGCGGGAGGTGTCGATGGGCTTCGCGAGCCGCTTCGCCTCTTCCTCGGGGTCGATCCCGAAATAGGGGGGAAGGTCAGATCTCTGCGTCATTCCGGAACTCTCGTGTGCGCGTTTTTGCCTGATATACCAGTTTTCATCGCACATCATCCTCCGCTTGGGAATCAACGGATGCGAAAATCCGGATATAAAACGCAATCAGCAGGTTGGTTTAAGATATCTTCGAGTCTTTAAGAATCTTTACGGCTCCGCAACCCTCGGATTCCACGCGATGAATCCGGGCAGAGGTACCCGAGGACGGGGGCAGGGGTGCCCGGATACGGTGCGTCAGGCACCTGTTTACAGGAGGATGGGGTGCGATTCTCGGGAAATCGGAATCCGGGGGGCGGTTTGGGGCGGGAAATCCGCCATCGGGGATTTCAAGGGGGTCCGTGACGGCAGGTGCCTCCCGTAAACGGATACCTTTAAGGGGACCCTCGGCCTTGAGGGACCCGTTTACGGGACGTGTTTAAGGTGCCAGCCCTGCGCTTGATGGCGGGTTCCTTTGCACATAAAGTGGGGGCCTCAGAGAATCGCGACGACGACGACGCCGGCCACCGGAAGGGCAGACGAATGGACGATATACCCCGTGAACGGTTGACGGGCGCGCTGCGGCGTGGGGCGGTGAAGAAGCATGTGGCGGCGATCCATGTGTCGGGCAAGCTGACGCTGTTGCAGCGGCGGCTGTCGAACGTGCTGCTGCTCAATGCCTATGACACGCTGACGAGCCAGCCGGTCCACCGGATCGACGCGCGCACGCTGTGCCTGATGATCGGCTACAACTCGAACGACATGGACACGCTGAAGGCCTCGCTGCGCGGGCTGGCCGAGACGGTGGCCGAATGGGACATGCTGGACGAGGAGGGCCGTCAGGAATGGGGCATCTCCAGCCTTCTGTCCTATGCCAAGCTGAAGGGGGGGATCTGCGAATACGCCTATTCCCCGGCGCTGGCGGAGAAGCTGAACGACCCCAAGGTCTTTGCGCTCATCAATCTGAACATCCAGCGACGCTTCACCAGCGGGCACGCGCTCGCGCTCTATGAGAACTGCTATCGCTTCGTGCGCACGGGCAGCACCGGGTGGTGGAGCCTCGAATTGTTCCGCCGCCTGATGGGGGTGAACGACAGCAGCTATTACGAGGTGTTCAAGCATCTGAACGCCAAGATCATCAAACCGGCGGTGGAGGAGGTGAACCGCTCCTCCAACATCGTCGTCACCGCCGAGACGCGGAAGATGGGCCGCACCGTCACCGACATCCGCTTCCTGATCCGCGAGAATCCGCAGCTTGCGATCCTCGATCTGGACGACGGGGAGGGGGTGCGCCGCTCGCCCGTCTATCAGCGGCTGCGCAAACTGGGCGCGGCGGACCGGCTGGCCCGCCAGTGGATCGCCGAACATGGCGAGGCTCGGGTGGATGGAAAGCTGGATTACATCGAGGGGCAGGGGGATGTGCGCAATCCCGTCGGCTATCTCTCGGCGGCGCTGCGGGCGGGGGCGCCGGAACCGGCCGCCCCCCTGTCGGACCGCGCCCGGCGGTTGCAACGGGTGCAGGCGCTGGTGGCCGCCCGCACCCCCACGCAGCGCGATGCGGACCGGCGGATGTTCTTGGCCCGGCTGACGGGTGCGGCGCGCGACGATTTCGAGCGGCATGGCTGGATGAGCGCGCTGAACGCCGAGGCGATCCGCGCCTTCTGGGACGAACTGCATCCGGGCGCTTTCGACATGGACGCGGACGGTCCGCGCCCCATCTGAGGCGTGACACGGTGGATTTTTCCGCCCGTCATGCTATCATGGTGGTCATATGCAAGACGAACAGACGCCCAACGCCCCGACTTCCACCGGGTCTGCCGATGCGGCCGACCGCCCATCAGACGCGCGCACGCGCCCCTATGAACGCATCGCCGTCATCGGCGGTGGTGCGTGGGGCACGGCCTTGGCCGCCGTCGCCGCGCGTGCGGGCCGCCAAGTGCGGCTGTGGATGCGCGATCCCGAGCTTGCCCGCACCATCGCCGAGACACGCACCAACCCCCGTTACCTCGGCAAGATCGGCCTGCCGCACGGGCTGGAGCCGGTGACGGACATGGCCCGCGCGCTGGAGGGGGCGGAGGCGGTGCTGCTGGTCACGCCCTCGGTCACGATCCGCGAGATGGGGGCGGAACTCGGCCGCCTTGCCGCGCCCGGCGTTCCGATCTTCGTCTGCGCCAAGGGGATCGAGGCCGGGACCGGCCTTCTGATGTCGGCCGTGCTGGAGGAGGTGGCGCCGGGCCGCCCCGTCGGCACCGTGACCGGCCCGACCTTCGCCGCCGAAACCGCCGCCGGCCATCCGACCGCCGTGACCGTCGCCTGCACCTCGGAGCCGTCGGTGGCCATGCCGCGCCGCCCCGCGACGCGCATGGCGATGTCGCTCGCGACGGGCAGCTTCCGCCCCTATGTCTCGGACGACATGGCGGGGGTGGAGGTCGGCGGCGCGGTGAAGAACGTGATCGCCATCGCCTGCGGTATTCTGGCCGGGGCGGGGTTCGGCGACAATTCGCGCGCCGCGATCATCACGCGCGGTCTGGACGAGATCAAGGAACTGGCCGTGCGCCTTGGCGGGCGGCGGGAAACGGTCACCGGCCTTGGGGGCTTGGGCGATCTGATCCTGACCTGTTCGTCGCGCCAGTCGCGCAACTTCTCCTACGGGTTCCAGCGGGGGCAGGGGGTGGCGGACGACGCCGTCTTCGAGGGCCGCCCCGTGGTGGTGGAGGGGCGGCACAACGCCGTCACCGTCACCGATCTGGCCCGCCGCCTGAACCTGCACATGCCGATCTGCGAGATGGTGCGCGCCATCACCGCCGACGGCCAGCCCATCGCCATCGCCTTCGCCGCCTATTGGGCCGCGCCGATCCGCGCCGAACCGCGGGCGATGGATCTGGAAATCGATCACCCGGCCGTGGAGGCCGTTACCCGCCACTTCGAGGACAAGTTCAAATGACCCAAACGCGAAACCCCTCCCAATGGCGCTTCGTGCTGGCCACCGATCTGGATGGCACCTTTCTGGGCGGCACCGAGGAGATGCGCCGCAGGCTCTATGACTGGATTGAGGAACGGCGCGAGGATGTCGGCCTGATCTTCGTCACGGGGCGCGATCCCGATTTCATCACCGAGATGTGCCGTGCGGGCCGCGCGCCGTGGCCCGACTTCGTCGTGGGCGACGTGGGCACCACCATCGCGGGCGTCGAGGGGGAGGGCATCGCCCCGATCGACGATCTGGAGGCCCATATCCGCGAGGCGTGGGGCGATCGCAGCGACATGGTGCGCGAGGTGCTTCAGGGCGCTCCGGGCCTGAAGGAGCAGGACACCCCCTTCCGTCACCGCGTCAGCTATCACTGGGATCCGGAAACCTATGATCCGTCCAGCGTGGCCGCGCTGGAGGAGGCGGGCTTCGACATCCTGATCTCGCACGGGTGCTATCTCGACGTGCTGCCGGGCGGCGTCAGCAAGGGGCCGTCGCTGCTGCGCCTGCTGGAGCAGCTGGGCATCGACCGCGAGAAGGTGCTGGTGGCGGGCGACACGCTGAACGATCTGTCGATGTTCCAGACCGGCCTGCATGGCGCCGTCGTCGGCGAGAGCGAGCAGGGGCTGCTGGATGCGACGCGCGATCTGCCGCGTTCGCGCCATTGCACGGCCCCGGGGACCGGCGGCATCGCCGAGGCGATCCGCGCCTTCGGCCTGCACCCGACCCCGCCCGAGGAGGCCGCGGCATGAGCGATCGGTCCGATCTCGTCGTCGTCTATCACCGCCAGCCCTACGAGGAGGTGGAGCTGGAGGACGGCACCACCGAGATGCGCGAGAACAAATCCCCCAACGGGATCGTTCCCACGCTGAAGGGCGTCATGGGCCAGATGGGCAAGGGCGCTTGGGTGGCGTGGAAACATGCCGACGACCCCGCCCATCCCGATTTCGAGCGGGTGGTGGAGATCGACGACAGCTATGGCCAATACAAGGTCAGCCGCCTGCCGCTGACGCCCGAGCAGGTGAGCAGCTTCTATCACGTCACCTCCAAGGAGGCGTTCTGGCCGATCCTTCACGGGTTCAAGGAACGCTACAACTACGACCCGGTGGATTGGCCGACCTTCCGCGAGGTCAACTGGGCCTTTGCCGAGGCCGCCGCCAACGAGGTGTCCGACACCGGCGTCGTCTGGGTGCACGATTACAACCTGTGGCTGGTGCCGGGCTATCTGCGGCAGCTGAAGCCGGATGTGAAGATCGCCTTCTTCCATCACACGCCCTTCCCATCGGCGGATATGTTCAACGTGCTGCCGTGGCGCGAAGAGATCGTGCGCAGCCTTCTGGCCTGCGACAGCGTCGGCTTCCACATTCCGCGCTATGCGCAGAACTTCGCCTCGGTTGCGCACTCGCTGACGCGGGCGCGGACGGTGACGGACGAATACACCGCCGACACCATGACCCCGCGCGGCGCGGCCCTGTCCGAACGCTTCACCCCCAAGGTGATGGAGTGGCGCGGCCGCCGCATCGCCATCGAGGTGAACCCGGTCGGCGCCAATTCCGACTACCTGTCCGAGATCGCCGACACGCCGGAGGTCGACGAAAAGGTGGCCGCCATCCGCGAATGGGTGGGCGATGCGCAGATGGTCCTGTCGGTCAGCCGCACCGATTACACCAAGGGCAACATCGAGCAGCTGGAAGCGTTCGAGCGCCTGATGGCGCGCCGCCCCGAACTGCATGGCAAGGTGCGCCTGATGATGGTCTCGGTCGGGGCCAACCGCGCGATGACCGCCTATGAAGAGGTGCAGCAGCGCATCGAGGAACTGACGGGCCGCATCAACGGCACCTATGGCAGCTTCGAATGGCAGCCGGTGTCGCTCATCTCCTCGGCGATCCCGCTGGTGGAACTGGTGGCCTATTACCGGGCGGCGGATGTCGCCTCCATCACGCCGCTGGCGGATGGTCTGAACCTCGTGGCGGCGGAATATGTGCTGGCCAAGGGGGCCGGGGGCACGGGCGCGCTGATCCTGTCGGAATTCGCGGGCTGCGCGGTGCTGCTGAACGGCGCGATCCCGGTGAACCCGTTCTCGCACGCGTCCATGGACCGGGCGCTGGATCAGGCGCTGGCGATGGACGATCAGGAGAAGAACGCCCGCATGGCCGAGCTGCGCAAGTCGGCCCGGCTGTGGAACATCTCGGCCTGGCGCGAGTCGACGACGCGGCACTTCCGCGAATTGCGCCGCGGGCCCGAAGAGCGCGAGACCGCGATCACCTGATCCGGTCCAGTGTCAGGGGGTCGGGGCCGTCGAAGAAGGCGTCGAGCAGCGCCGCGAAGACAGCCCCGCCCCCGGCCCGATCGAACAGCGTCGCCGACGAGCGCAGCTTCATCGCATCCACCGCACCGAACACCGCCTCGGCGGGGCGGCCCCGATGGGCCAGCGCCGCGTCGGCGGCCTGATGCAGACGCAGGCCCAGCACGGGATGGGCGAGATAGGCGCGCGCCTCCTCCAGCGAGGCAATGGCGTAGGTCTGCGCGGTGGGCGAGCGGCCGAGCCCTGCGATCTGCGGAAAGACGAACCACATCCAATGGCCCGTCTTCTGCCCGCGCCGGATCTCGTTCAGCGGGGCGGGCCAGAGGGCGTCTTGGGCGGTCACGAAACGGTCGAGGGTCATGGCATCCTCCTGCGGGGGTGCCCTTCAGATAGGGGCGCGTCATCCAATCGTCACGCCCGCGTCACCCGCCCGTCACCGTACCGCGCGACATCCTGCCGGGACCGCAATTCCCGGGGGGATGATATGAACCGCATCGCACTGACATCCGTACTGGCGCTGGCCACTGCCATGCCCGCGCTGGCCGAGACGACCTTCAACCGCATCGCCGCCTTCGCAACGCCGGACAACATGGCGGAGGGCGAGGATCGCAGCCGCGAAACCTCCGCCGAGATCATCTCGGTGTCCGAGGACGGGAACACGCTCGTCTATTCCGACAGCCCGCTGGGGGTGCTGGGGTTCGTCGACATCACCGATCCGGCGGCGCCGCGCCCCTTGGGCAACGTGGCGATGGACGGCGAGCCGACGACGGCGGTCATCATCGGCGAACGGGCCTTCGTCGGGGTGGACACCTCCGCCAGCTTTGCCGAGCCGTCGGGCGCGCTGCGGATGCTCGACATGCGGACCGAGGAGGTGCTGGAGAGCTGCGATCTGGGCGGGCAGCCGGATTCGGTCGCCAAGGCCAAGGACGGCAGTTTCCTTGCCGTCGCGATCGAGAACCAGCGCGACGAGGATGCGGGCGATGGCGGGTTGCCGCAGATGCCGGCGGGCTTCGTGGTGAAGCTGCCGGTGGTGGATGGCGCGGTCGATTGCGGCGCGATGCAGCGCATCGACGTGACCGGTCTCGCCGAGATCGCCCCCGAGGATCCGGAGCCGGAATTCGTGGATGTGAACGCGGCCGGCGAGATCGTCGTGACGTTGCAGGAGAACAATCACATCGTCATCATCGGGGCCGATGGCCGCGTGGTGTCGCATTTCTCGGCCGGGACGGTGGATCTGGAGGGGATCGACACCGAGGATGACGGCGCCTTGTCCTTCACCGGCAGCGCCGAGGCCTTGCCGCGCGAGCCGGATGGCGTGAAGTGGCTGGACGCCGATCATGTCGTCACCGCAAACGAGGGCGACTGGAAGGGCGGCAGCCGCGGCTGGACCATCTTCGACCGCACGGGCGCGGTGGTGTACGATTCCGGCGCGGAGTTCGAACATGCGGTGGCGGCGGTCGGGCATTACCCGGATTCGCGGTCGGACGCCAAGGGATCGGAGCCGGAATCGATCGAGGTCGGTACCTTCGGCGGCACGCCCTACGTCTTCGTCGTGGCCGAGCGGGCGTCGGTCATCGGGGTCTATGACGTGACCGATCCGGCGGCGCCGGTGCTGACGCAGATGCTGCCCTCGGGGATCAGCCCCGAAGGGCTGGTGGCGATCCCGCAGCGGAACCTTCTGGCCTCGGCCAACGAGGCGGATCTGGGCGAGGATGGCGGCGCGCGGGCGCATGTGATGCTGTTCGAGGGCGGGGACGGGCCGGCGGCCTATCCGATGCTGACCTCCGAAGGATCGGACCCGCTGATCGGCTGGGGCGCGCTGTCGGGGCTGGTCGCGGATGGGGAGGGGATGTTCCACGCCGTCTCCGACAGCGTTTACGGCCGGCAGCCTGCGATCTTCGCCATCGATGCCCGCGAGACGCCGGCGCGGATCACCCGCAAGGTGGTGGTGACGCGGGACGGCGCGGCGGCGGAGAACCTCGATCTGGAGGGGATCGCGCTGGACGGGGAGGGCGGGTACTGGCTCGCCTCGGAGGGGAACACCGAGAACGGCATCCCGCACGAGATACTGCATGTGGACGCCGAGGGCGCGATCCTTGCCGAGGTTCCGGCCCCGGACGCGCTTCTGGAGGGCGAGACGCGCTATGGCTTCGAGGGGATCGCGCGGGACGGCGATGTGCTGTGGATGGCGGTGCAGCGGGAATGGAACGACGCGAAGGGGTTCGTGAAGCTCGTCGCCTATGACAGCGCGGCGGGCGAATGGCTGGGGGCCGTGTCCTATCCGCTGGAGACGGCGGAAGCGGGCTGGATGGGCCTGTCGGAGATCGCGATCCATGACGGGTCCGCCTATGTGCTGGAGCGGGACAACCAGATCGGCGCGGCGGCGAAGGTGAAGAAGATCTTCCGCGTGGCGCTGGCGGATATGGTGCCCGCGCCCTTCGGCAGCGATCTGCCGGTGATGCAGAAGGAGGAGGTGCGCGATCTGATCCCCGATCTGCACCGCACCCATGGCTATGTCGTGGACAAGGTCGAAGGGTTCGCCATCACCGAGGATGGCGAGGGCTGGATCGTGACTGACAATGACGGCGTCGACGACAGTTCGGGCGAGACGCTGTTCTTTGGGATCGGCCGGGTGGACTGACCCCCCGCTTGCACAAGGGCGGCGCTTTCGATATGCGCCGTCCATCCCGGTCGCAGCCTACCCGGGTGATCAAAACAAGGGTTATGGATATGAAGACGATCGTCATCTGCTCGGGCGGGCTGGATTCCGTATCGCTGGCGCATGTGCTGGCGAAGGCGGGGGATCTGGCCGCGCTCGTTTCCTTCGATTACGGGCAGCGGCACCGCAAGGAACTGGATTTCGCCGCCGAGGCCGCCGCGCGCCTTGGCGTTCCGCATCACCTGATCGACATGACGGGCATCGGGGCGGCGCTGACGGGATCGGCGCTGACCGGCGGGGCCGAGGTGCCCGACGGCCATTACGCCGAAGAGACGATGCGCATCACCGTGGTGCCCAACCGCAACGCGATCATGCTGACGGTGGCCTTCGGGCTGGCGGCGGCGCAGGGGGCGGATGCGGTGGCCACGGCGGTGCATGGGGGGGATCACTTCATCTATCCCGATTGCCGCCCTGCCTTTACCGAGAGCTTTGCCGCGATGCAGGCCGCCGCCCTCGATGGCTATGCCGATGTGCGGCTGCTGACGCCGTGGGTGCACCGCAGCAAGGCCGACATCGTGACCGACGGTGCCCGCGCCGGAACGCCCTTTGCCCGGACATGGTCCTGCTACAAGGGCGGGGAGATCCATTGCGGGCGCTGCGGCACCTGCGTGGAGCGGCGCGAGGCCTTTGATCTCGCGGGCATCGACGATCCCACCCCCTATGCCGACCCCGATTTCTGGCGCGCGGCCGTGGAGGGGCGCCATGTATAGGATCACCAAGGAATTCGCGTTCAGCGCCTCGCATCAACTGGTCGATCTGCCGGCGGATCATCAATGCGCGCGGATGCATGGGCATAATTACATCGTGGTGGTGGAACTGGCGGCGGCGGATCTGAACGCGCATGGCTTCGTGCGCGATTATGGCGAGTTGAAACCGCTGAAGGCGTTCATCGACGACACGCTGGACCATCGCCATCTGAACGATGTGCTGAACGACGGGATGGTGACGGCGGAGAAGCTGGCGCGCTTCCTCTTCGACTGGTGCGCCGCGCGCTGGCCGGAGACGGTGGCCGTGCGCGTCAGCGAGACGCCCAAGACATGGGCCGAGTACCGGCCATGATCCGCGTTTCGGAAATCTTCGGGCCGACCATTCAGGGCGAGGGCGCGCTGATCGGGCTGCCCACCGTCTTTGTGCGCACGGGGGGCTGCGATTATCGGTGCAGCTGGTGCGACAGCCTGCATGCCGTGGACAGCGCCTTTCGCCACACATGGGTGCCGATGACCGCCGAGGCGATCCTTGGGCGGATCGCCGAATTGTCGGGGGGGCGGGGGCTCATGGTCTCCCTCTCGGGGGGGAATCCGGCCATTCAGCCGCTGGCGCCGTTGATCGCGGCGGGCCATGCGCAGGGCTATCGTTTCGCGCTGGAAACGCAGGGGTCGATCGCGCAGGATTGGTTTGCCGATCTCGATTGGCTGGTGCTGTCGCCGAAACCGCCGAGCAGCGGCGAGACGGTGGATTGGGACCGCTTCGCCGCCTGTCTGGTGCCCGGCCCGCAGGTGGTGATGAAGATCGTGATCTTCGACGAGGCTGATTACGCCTTTGCGCGCGATGCGGCGCGGCGGTTCCCGGACCTGCCGCTCTATCTGCAGCCCGGCAACCCGGTGGTGGAGGAAACCGCCACCCCGACCGGGCTGAACGAACGTATGCTGTGGCTGGTGGACCGGGTGGTGCAGGACGGCTGGTTCGCACCGCGCATCCTGCCGCAGTTGCATGTGATCCTTTGGGGCAACAAGAGGGGCGTCTGATGGACGAGACGATCTATTCGGGGCTGAAGCAGCTGGGCGGGGCGACGGTGATGCCGCAATCGCCCGAAGAGGCCGTGCTGGAGCGGGTGCGCAATCCGCAGGACGTGCCCTATTGCGTGCGCTTCACCGCGCCGGAATTCACCTCGCTCTGCCCGATGACGGGGCAGCCCGATTTCGCGCATCTGATGATCGATTACGTTCCCGGCGATTGGCTGGTGGAATCGAAGTCGCTGAAGCTGTTCCTTGGCGCGTTCCGCAATCACGGCGCGTTCCACGAGGATTGCACCATCTCCATCGCGCGGCGTCTGGTGGAGTTTCTGGAGCCGCGCTGGCTGCGCATCGGCGGCTATTGGTATCCGCGCGGCGGGATTCCGATCGATGTCTTCTGGCAATCGGCCGAGATGCCGAGCGGCGTGTGGATCCCCGATCAGGGCGTTCCCCCCTATCGCGGGCGCGGATAGTTGATTTGCGCGGGCGCCCGCCGCGGGGTAGCGAGGGGCATGTTGCGCCTGCTTCTTCCCCTGTGTCTGCTGGCTGGCCCCGCCGGGGCCCATCCGCATGTCTTCGTCGACGAGGTCGCGGGCTTTCGCGTCGAGGGTGGGATGCTGACCGGGCTGCGGGTGCTGTGGCGCTACGATGCCTTCTCCACCTTGGTGCTCTATGATCAGCTGTCGCTGGACGAGGATGGGGACGGCCTTCTGGACGCGGACGATCTGGCGCGCGTGGCCGCCGGCGAAACGGAATGGCCCGAGGATTACGAGGGCGACACCTATCTGTTCCAAGGCGGGGCGAAGGTGCCGCTGGGGCGGCCCGAAGGCGCCTCGGCGCGCATGGTGGGCGACCGGGTGGAGGTGAGCTTCGATCTGCCGCTGGCGCAGCCCGTTCCGGCGGCGGAGGGCGTGGTGCTGAAGCTCTACGATCCGCTTTATTACTACGCCTATACCGCCGTGGGGACGGATCCGGCCCCCGAGGGGTGCGCGGCAAGGATCGTGCATTTCGAGCCGGACGCGCTGGACCGCCGCCTTCAGGCGGAACTCGCGCGACTCGGCACCGAGGACATGCCCGACGATCCCAATATCGGCGCCCATTTCGCCGAGGAGGTCCATCTGACATGCGACTGATCGGCGGGATTGCGGCGGCGCTGGTGCTGATGGCGGTGCTGATCGTGCTGGGCCAGCATTACGGCCTGCTGGCCCTTGGCTGGGCGGCGGAGGGACAGCAGCGGGTGCAGACGGCGATGGCGGGCGCGGTGCGGGCGATCAAGGCCGGCGATCCGGGCGCGCTGTGGCTGCTGACGGGGCTGTGCGGGGCCTACGGGTTCTTGCACGCGCTTGGTCCGGGGCATGGCAAGGTGCTGCTGGGGGGCGCGGCGCTTGGCACCGATGTGCGCCCGTGGCGGATCTTTGCGATCGGGGCGGCGGCGAGCCTTGCGCAGGCGGGGGCGGCGATCCTTCTGGTGCTGGTGGTTCTGGGGGCGTTCCGGCTGACCTCGGCCCATGCGACGGAACTGGCCGAGGGGACGCTGACGCTTCTGAGCCGCGCCGCCGTGGCCGCGATCGGGGCGGTGCTGATCTGGCGCGGGCTGCGGCTGCTGCGCGCGGCGGGGCAGGGGGATCACCATCATCATCACCACGATCATGGGCCCGATTGCGGCTGCGGCCACGATGCGGCGTTGAAGGCCGGGTCGCTGACCACGGCGCGCGAGGCGGCGGCGATGATCCTCAGCATCGCGGCGCGGCCCTGCACGGGGGCGATCTTCCTATTGGCGGTGGCGTGGCGCTTTGGGATTCCGGGCGCGGGCGTGCTGGGGGTTCTGGCGATGGGGGTCGGGACGGCGGCGCTGAACGCGCTGGCGATCGGCGGCGGCCTTTTGGGGCGGCGGCTGGCGGGGCTGGGCCACCGGGTGGGCGGGCATGGCCGTCTGGCCGGGGTGCTTCAGGTGGCGGCGGGCGGCGCGATGGCGGGCCTCGCGGCCCTTGCGATGGTGTAGGATGAACGACGCGTTGAACCTTGCGGGCCGGGTGCTGATCGCCCTTCTGTTCCTTGCGGGGGCGGCGCAGAAGGCGCTCGATCCGGCGCCGGTGGTGGAAATGATCGGCAGCCTCGGCCTGCCGGGGGCGCTGGTCTGGCCGGTGGCGCTCTTGGATGCGGTGGCGGCGGTGCTGCTGGTGACGGGGCCGCGGGTGCGGACGGTGGCGATCCTCGCCGCGCTCTATTGCATCGGGACGAGCTGGTTTCATTGGCAGCTGCGGGCCGATCCGTGGCAGGTGACGATCGTGGTGAAGAACTGGGCGATCGCGGGCGGGCTTCTGGTGCTGGCGGCGGCGGGGCCGGGGCGGTTCGCGCGCTAGGGCAGATCCTCGGGGTGGTCGATGTCGATGAGGGCGGCGGGCGGCGCATGGATCAACTGGCCCGGCGGCAGATCGCGCAAGAGCGCCCCCGCGCCCCGATCGCCCTGCAGCGCGGCAAGGCGCGCGAACCATGCGGGCGGAAAGCAGGCGGGCGGCATCGGGCGCTGGCCATCGGTGGCGGCGGCGGGCAGATCGTGGCCCACGCGGGCCGCGACGGCGCGCAAGAGATCGGCCGTGACATGCGGCATATCGGCCAGCGCCACCAGCGCGTTCCCCCCATGAAGCGCGGCGATGCCGGCCCGCAGGCTGGCGGCTTGCCCGCCCGGTGGGATGCGGATGATGCGGAACCCCTCCAGCAGCGGGGCGAGGGCGGGATCGGCGATGACGGCAATGCGCGCGGGGCAGGCGGCGGCCATCGCGGCGGCGGCATGCGCAACGAGCGGGCGGCCCCGATAGAGCGCCCGCAGCTTGCAGTCCGGCCCGAAGCGGCGCGAGGCACCGGCGGCCAGAAGGATCCCGGTGACGGTCATGCGGCGGCGGCGAGGATTTCGGCCAGAACCGAGACGGCGAGCACCCGCGGCTCGCGCGTCGAGGGGATCAGCCCGATCGGCCCGCGCAGCCGGGCAAGGGAAGCCGGGTCCGCCCCTTCGGCGCGCAGGGCGGCAAGGCGGGCGTCGCGGGCGCGCTGCGATCCTTGGGCACCGATATAGAAGGCGGGGCTGGCAAGCGCGCCCATCAGGACCGGCGGCTCCCAATCGTGATCGTGAAAGAAGAGCACCACCGCCGTGCGCGCGTCGATCTTCAGATCGTCCGGCAAAGCAGGGCGAGGCAGGGCGCGCACGGTGCAGCCGGCGGCGCGCGCCTCGGCCAAGGTGTCCTCCTCGGGGGAGAGGAGGATATGGGGATAGCCCGCGCCATGGACGAGCCCGGCAAAGACCGCCGCCTCCGGCCCTTTGCCGAAGATCGCGAAACGCGGTTCGGGCGGCAGGTCGACGCGAAAGCCGTCGGCTTGACCGGGATCGTCAGCCCTGAGCGAAAGGTCCGCCCCGATCTGAAGCGCGGTCGGCCGCCGCGCCCGCCGGTCGGCCTGCACCGCCGCCAGAAGCGCGGGATCGGGCCGGGGGATCAGCGCGATCTCCAGCCCGCCGCCGCAGGGCAACTGGATGTCGAGAAAGGGCGAGCCGCGGCCATAGCGGATGCGCAGCGGCCCATCCCGCAGCGCGCGTTCGGCATGCAAGGCGAGATCGGCCTCCACGCAGCCCGAACTGAGCGATCCGGCCTGCTGCCCGCCGCGAAAGGCCATCATCGCGCCGGGGGGGCGGTAGGACGGCCCCTCGGTGCCGGTGATCACGGCCAGAACGCTGCGCTCCGGCGCCTCGGCGGCGAAGGCGAGGGCGTCGGCGGCGGCCGGATGGGCGGCGGCACGGGGCAGGGGGATGGCTTGGGTGTTCATGGCCTGTGATGCTGCAAGGTGACAGGGTGGAACGCACCCCGAGGCGGGGGGTTCCGCGACGGTAAGGCCGATTGCCTCGGGCGGGCAAGACGTGTTTACTCCGCCGCAGGCCCGCATTAATGCTGTGCGCGACATATAACCGAACGGTCGTCCTATAAAAGTCGCGTGGCGGCGGGACCGACCGGAAACGAGGTGACAGCGACATGATCCGAACGTCTTTCCCCCTTCGACATGCGGTGCGCAACGGCACGGCGCTGGTGCTGGTCGCGGCGGTGCTGGCCGGGTGCGGCGCGGTGGATTACACGCCCCCCACGGCGGAACTTCCGGCCAGTTTCAGCGCCGATGCCCCGGCGCGCGATGCCACCCGCAATCAGCAGTGGTGGGCGGCGTTCAACGATGCGCAGCTGAACCAGATGATCCAGCTGGGGCTGGCGCGCAACCTCGACGTGGCCCAATCGATCGAGGCGGTGAACGAGGCGCGGGCCAATGCGCGCCTTGCGGGCGCGGCGGACACGCCCGTCATCAGCACCTCGGCCTCGGCCACGCGGGGCGACAGCGACGGCACCGGCGTCGTGACGACGCAGACCTCGGGCACGGCCGAAGTGTCGTGGATGATCGATCTGTTCGGGCGCAACGCCAACCGGCGCGCGCAGGCGGGGGCGGAACTCGATTCCGCCTATCTGTCGGTGGATGTGGCGCGCCTGACGATGATGAGCGCGATTGCCAACGCCTATATCGACGCGCGCTATTACCAAGAGGCGATGGCCCTGACGCGCCAGAGCATCGAGAGCCGCCAGAAATCGCTGGAACTGACGCAGGCGCAGGTTGAATACGGCAGCGCGCCGCGCCTCGATCTGGTGCAGGCGCAGCAGCTGGTGGCGCAGGCGCAGGCGCAGCTTCCGGCGCTGGAGGTCGGGTTCGATCAGTCGGTGAACAGCCTCGCGACGCTGACCAATCAGCGCACGGCGGTGCTGAAGGGGATGATGGTGCGCGGCGCGCCGCAGCCGCGGCCGCGCTATTCGGCCAGCGTCGGCGTTCCGGCCGAGGCGATCCGCAACCGTCCCGACGTGATCGCGGCCGAGCGTGATTACGCCGCCGCCGTCTATGGCATCGGGGTGGCGAAGGCGGCCTTCTATCCGTCGCTGTCGCTGTCGGGGTCGATCACGCCGATCGACGTGTCGGGTTCGGGCAGCGTTAAGACATGGAGCTTCGGCCCCACGCTGAGCCTGCCGATCTTCAACCAGACCAACAACGCCAACCTGTCGATCACGGAATCGCGGGCGCGGCAGCAGAACCTCAACTGGAACGCGACCGTCTTGGATGCGATCGAAGAGGTGGAGAACGCCTTGGCCGCCTACAACCGCGACGGGCGTAACATCGCGGCGCAGCGCCGACTGGTGGAAACGGCGCAGGAGACGGTGGATCTGGCGCGCACCAGCTTCGAGATCGGGGATACCCAGTTCTTCACCGTTCTGGACGCCGAGCGTACGCTGCTGGATGCCCGCACCTCGCTGGCGCAGGCGGTGCGCCAGCAGGCATCGAACTTCGTCGCGCTGAGCGTGGCGACCGCAGGTTCGGGCCTTGGCCCGCGCGCGCCGGCCACGTCCGAGGCTTCGGTGCAGACGGCGGCGGCGAACTGAACGCAGGTTTCGGCCGGTGCCATGCGGCGCCGGTCCATCCATTTCCGGGCGAGCCGACCTGCCACGCCCATCCATGAAGGGAGTAGCCCATGGACGCCCAGATGATTCGTGACATCATCCGCAGCATCGATCTGACCGACCTGTCCCCCAATGCCGACGAGGCCGGCATCCTGACGCTGTGCGACCGGGCCATGGCCGAGGGCACGGCGGCGGTCTGCATTCCCGCGCAGTTCCTGTTCGCGGCGCAAAAGCGCCTGTCGGGCAGCGGCGTGCAGGGGGCGACGGTGGTGAACTTCCCCGGCGGCGACGCCCCGCTGGAGGCGGTGCTGGAGGAGACGCGCCGCGCGCTCGATCTCGGGGCCGAGGAGGTCGATCTCGTGGTGCCCTATGCGCTGGCCGATGCGGCGCGTACGCGCGACATGGTGGGCGCGGTGCGCGAGATCACCGGCGGGATCATCCTGAAGGCGATCCTCGAGACGGGGCGGCTCGATCCGGCGCAGATCCGCGCGCAGGCCGATGCCGCGATCTGCGGCGGGGCCGATTTCCTGAAGACCTCCACCGGGATGGTGGATGTGGGCGCGACGCCCGAGGCGGCGGCGATCCTGCTGGAGGCGATCGTGGCCTCCGAGGCGCCGGTGGGCCTGAAGGTGTCGGGCGGGATCCGCACGGCCGAGGCGGCGGCGGGCTATCTGACGCAGGCGCGCGCCGCCCTTGGCACGAGCGAGCCGTCGCGGTTCCGCATCGGGTGTTCGGGGCTTTTGAACGCGCTGACCGGCGGGCGGGCGGCGCAGACGGGATATTGACGCGGATGGCCTGTAAGCCGGATTCTGTTCCGGGGCCGAAACCCCTTCGATGACCATTCATCTGGTCCCGCCGTTGCCGGCGGGATCTAGCTGCCAACCCGGACCTCTGGGCTGAGGCGTCCCTGCACCGTGGTCTCTGCCGAGGCAGACCTTACGGGGCGCGAGGTCCCTATTCGGCATTGCTCCGGGCGGGGCTTGCCTTGCCGTTCCTGTTGCCAGGACCGCGGTGGGCTCTTACCCCACCGTTTCACCATCACCCCGACATGCGGGGCAGACTCTTCTCTGTGGCGCTTTCCCTCGGGTTGCCCCGGCCGGACGTTATCCGGCGCCCTTGCCTCATGGAGTCCGGACTTTCCTCGAGGGGGCAAGCCCCCCGCGGTCATCCGGCCATCCGCGTCAGCGCAGGGGTTACGCGGGCGGGCGCAGGGCGTCAAGCCCCGCCGCAAGGGCGCGGTCCTCGGCGCTGAGCGGGCCGGTCGCGCCGGGGCGGAAGCGCAGGCGGAAGGCGGCCAGCTGGTCCGGGCCGGGGGGAAAGCCGAAGGCCGTCAACTGCGCGGCGGTATCGCCCGGTGCGGCGGGCGCGGGCCAGACCGACAGTCCCTGACGCGCCAACCGCCGCCAATCGAAGCGCGGGCCGGGATCGACCTTGCGGTCCGGGGCCATGTCCGAATGGCCGATCACACCGAGGGGCGGGATGTCCCAGCGGGCCATGATCGCGCGCAGCAGACGCTCCAGCGCGGCCATCTGGGGTTCGGGAAAGGGGGAGGCGCCGTCATTGTCCAGCTCGATCCCGATGGAGCGGGAGTTGACATCGCCGCGCCCCTGCCAACTGCCGGCCCCGGCATGCCATGCGCGGCGATCCTCGTCGACGAGGGCGATCGTGCGCCCGCTCCGGTCGATCAGCCAATGGGCCGACACCTCCGCCGCGGGATCGCAAAGCCGCGCCTCGGCGGCCGCGCAATCGCGCATGGCGGTGTAGTGCAGCACGATCAGCGCCGGTTTCTGGCCATCGCGCCGGGGGCCGTGATTGGGCGAAAGGCTCAGCCCCGCGCGGCGCGGAAGGGCGCCGGATCCCAGCCGCAGGCATAGCCGTCGCCGTCCGGGTCGAGGTTGTTGCGGTCGCGCTCCGGTCCGCCGGAGGCAAGGAACGCCTCCTGCGCCTGATCGGGGGTGCCGTATTTGGCGCATTGCGTCGCCGAGTTGCTGAGCCGCAGCGAGGAGCGGCTATAGACCTGCGCGCCGCGCGGGTTGTTCGTCTGAAGCGCGTAGGCCACGATGTTCGGGCCTTCGTTGTTCGGACGCTGCGGCACGGCCTCGGGCTGGATCGTGACGTATTGCGCGCGGTTCTGCGCGATCTCGGCGGCGTCTTCGGCGATGGACCGGCGGGACGAGACGGCCTCGAAGTTGTTCTCGTTCGAGATGCCGGTATTGCCGTAGACGGCGGTCATCTCGCCGTTTTCGACGCGGATGTTGCTCGGGGCGTTGCCGCGCGGACGTTCGCCCGTGGGATAGGCGGTGGCGGCGGTCGTCGCCGTCGTCGTGGTGGCCGTGCCGGTGCCGTTCTGGGCGGCGTTGATCGCGGCCAGCGCGCCTTCGGTGCTGAAGCCCTGCTGCGCGGCGGTCGCGGTCGTGGTGGACTGATAGCCCTGCGGCACGGAATTGTGCGTGCGCATATAGCTCTGATAGCTGTCAGGCGTGGAGGGGGCGCAGGCCGAAAGCCCCGCCACCGCCACCATCAAGGCCGAAATCCGCAGCATCGCCATGTCCATCCGCCCCATCTGTCCGAATCCGTAGCCGCTTACCACCATTTTTGTGGCTTGGCCACAAATCCGGCGGCACGCTCCAACACGTAGGCGTGATTGAGCAGCCCCGCCTCGTCCCACGGCTTGCCGATCAGTTGCAGCCCCAGCGGCAGGCCCGCCGCATCGCGCCCCACCGGGACCGAGATGCCGGGCAGGCCGGCGAGGTTCACCGTGACGGTGAACACGTCGTTGAGATACATCGCCACCGGATCGGCATCCGCCATCTCGCCCAGACCGAAGGCCGCCGAGGGGGTGGCCGGGGTCAGGATCGCGTCGATGCCATCCGCGAACACCGTCTCGAAGTCGCGCTTGATGAGGGCGCGGACCTTGCGGGCGCGGTTGTAATAGGCGTCGTAGAAGCCCGCCGACAGCACATAGGTGCCGACCATGACGCGGCGCTGAACCTCTTTGCCGAAGCCTTCGGCGCGGGTCTTTTCGTACATGTCGATCAGGGTGTCGCCCGCCTCGGCGGTGGCGCGGTGGCCATAGCGCACCCCGTCATACCGCGCGAGGTTCGACGACGCCTCGGCCGGGGCGATGACATAGTAGGCGGGCAGGGCGTATTTCGTATGCGGCAGCGAGATGTCCACCACCTCGGCGCCCGCATCGCGCAGCATCTGCGCGCCTTCGGACCACAGGGCCTCGATCTCGGCGGGCATGCCGTCCATGCGGTATTCGCGCGGGATGCCGATGCGGCGACCGCGGATGTCGCCGGTCAGCGCCGCTTCGAAATCCGGGACCGCCAGATCGGCGGAGGTGGAATCGCGTTCGTCATGCCCCGAGATCGCCCCGAGCATGATCGCCGCGTCGCGCACCGATTTCGTCATCGGCCCCGCCTGATCGAGCGAGGAAGCGAAGGCGATGGTGCCCCAGCGGCTGACGCGGCCATAGGTCGGTTTGATGCCGACGATGCCGGTGAAGGCCGCCGGCTGGCGGATGGAGCCGCCGGTATCGGTGCCCGTCGCGCCGAGGCAGAGATCGCCCGCCACCGCCGCCGCCGACCCGCCCGAGGAGCCGCCCGCCGTCAGTTGGCGCGCATCGACCTTCCACGGGTTCACCGCCGGGCCGTAGCACGAGGTTTCGTTGCTGCTGCCCATGGCGAATTCGTCCATGTTCAGCTTGCCCAGCATCACCGCGCCTTCGCCGAACAGCTTGGCCGTGACGGTGGATTCGTATTCGGGCCGGAAGCCGCGCAGGATGTTGGACGCCGCCTGCGAGGGCACGCCCTTGGTGCAGAAGAGATCCTTGATCCCGAGCGGGATGCCGCAGAGCGACGGCGCATCGCCCGCCGCCAGACGCGCATCGGCGGCGCGGGCCTGCTCCAGCGCGATGTCGGGCGTCTTGTGCACGAAGGCGTTCAGCGCGTCCCCGGCCTCCACGGCGTCGAGGCAGGATTGCGTCAGTTCGACCGCCGTCATCTCGCGCTTGCGCAGCGCCTCGCGGGCGGCTTCGATCGTCAGGGTGTTCGCGCTCATTCCACCACCTTCGGCACGGCAAAGAAGCCCTCGCGGGCGTCGGGGGCGTTGGCCAATACCTTGTCGGCCATCTCGCCTTCGGTTACCACGTCGGCACGGCGCTTGAGGCGCATCGGCGTGACCGAGGTCATCGGCTCCACGCCGTCCACGTCGACTTCGTTCAGCTGTTCCATGAAGGTGAGGATGTTGCTGAGTTCGCCGGCCAGCGCGGGCAGATCGCTTTCGTCCACGCGGATGCGGGCCAGATGCGCCACCTTACGGGCGGTCTCGATGTCGATCGACATGGATGGGCTCCGGGAGTTTTACGTTGATCTGCGGTGTAACGCGGGGGCGGCGGCTTCGCAAGTCGCGGGGCAGGCCACGAGGTGATCGGATCGTGAGGAGATGGCGGATGGATCACGGGTTGAGCAAACGGGCGGCGACGGCCCTCGTGGGCGGCGCGGCGGGGATCAGCTACTGGGTGCTGCATATCCTGGCCGAAACCGCCGCATTGCCCGAACGGGTGACGCTGGGCTTGGCCGGCATTGCGGCGGCGTTCTTTCTGGGGCTGCTGACGCTGGCCGGGCCGCTGGGGCTCGGGCGGGCGGCGCTGCGGGTGGCGGGGGTCGCGCTGGTGGCGGGGCTTCTGCTGGTGGCGTATTCGCTGCGCTGGAGCGAGGCGGGCGATGCCATCCTCTATGGCAGTCCGTTCTTTGCCTATCTGGCGGTGGTGCTGATCCCGCTGCCCTTCTGCATCGCGGGCCGGAACGATGCCGCCCTGTTCGAGCAGAGCTGGAACATCGTTCTGCGCTATGTCGTGGCGCTGCTGTTCACGGGGCTGTTCTGGGCGATGATCTACCTGTCGGATGCGCTGCTCGGCATCGTCGGGATCGACTGGATCGGGGATCTGATGAACGAGCGGTTCGTCTCCTCGGTGCTGTTCGGGGGGGTGTTCGGGCTGGCGGTCGCGGTTGCCGACGAGGTGACGGGCCGGACGACGCCGCTTCTGGCGCTGCGGCTGTTGCGGCTGCTGATCCCGGTGGTGCTGGTGGTGCTGGTGATCTTCATCGCGGCGCTGCTGTTGCGGGGGCTTTCGGGGGCGTTCGGGCAGCTTTCGACGGCGGGCACGCTCTTGGGCATCTGCATCGTGATCGCCACCCTCGTCAGTGCGGCGGTGGAGCGGGACGACGCCCATGCCGAAACGCGGCGGTCGATGCGGTGGTCGGCGCGGGCGCTGGCGGCGCTTTTGCCGGTTCCGGCGGTGCTGGCGCTGTGGGCGACGGGGCTGCGGGTGGCCGAATACGGCTGGACCCCGCAGCGCGTCGCGGCGGTGATGCTGGCGGGGGCGGCGGTGGCCTATGGCGCGGTCTATCTGGCGGCGCAGGCGCGGCGCGACTGGTCGGGGGCGATCCGGCGCGGCAACCGTTGGCTGGCGCTGATGCTGCTGGGAATGGCGGTGCTGTGGCAGACGCCGCTTCTGGATGCGCAGCGCATTTCGGCGCGCGATCAGGCCGCGCGCATGGCGGCGGGCGAAGAGGTCGGGGCGCGGCGGTCGCCCTTCAACCGCTGGGGCCGCGCCGGAGAGGCCGTCCTGCCGGAACAGGCCGGCCCAAAGGCCGAACCCCGCACCTTGCAGGACAGCATCGCCATCCGCCCGCAGGAGGAGGCCGCCGCCGGTGCGCGCCTTCTGGCGGGGCTGGCGCCCGATATGCGGCAAAGATGGACCGACCTGTGCGGCACGGCCCAGCCCGAGGATCCGCCCGAATGCGTGCTGGTGGTCGGCACCTTCCTGCCGGAGGAGCCGGGCGAGCAGGGGCTTCTGGTGTTCTTTGCCGACGCCTCGTCGCGGGGGCTGATCCTGCGGGATGGGCACACCCAAGAGGTGACGGTGGATATCTTCGTGCCCCGCCACGGCGCAAAGGTCCGCTCGTTCCACGAGGACATCCGTAAGCTGCTGGATGAGGGGCTGGACTTCGCACCCGAACCGCGCAACGCCTTGCGGCTTGGCGGAAGGTTGATCACCCTGTCCCCGTGACTCGGGGGCAGGCGGGACTAGATCGCCGAATGGAGGTAAGCATGCCACAACGAACCGCCCTTGTTCCCATGTCGACCGATACCGAGGCCGAGATCGCCGCCCTTGCGCGCCGGGCCGAGCAGGCCGGCGGCCCGCTGATGAAGGTCGTCAGCTTTGCCGGCACCCGCGCCGAGGGGTTGATGGAGCGCATTCCAATGCCCGTGCGTGAACGTATCGAAGAGGCGACGGCCTTTGCGCTGCGGCGCTGCTATGGCTTTGCGGCGGCGGCGCGCGGCGCGCGGCTGCCCGATGCCGGGCGGCACGGGCACCGGGTGGCGGCGGTGCTGTCGGGGGGGCTCGGGGGCTTCGGCGGGCTGGCAAGTTCGGTGGTGGAACTGCCCGCCACGGTGTCGATCTTCTTTGCCGCGATCCAGAAGGTCGCCGCCAGCTATGGCTTCGATCCCGAGGACGAGGCGGTGCGCGTCGAATGTCTGCGCGTCTTCGGCTCCGGCACCCCGTTCGAGGAGGATGACGGCGTGAACACCGCGTTCCTGGCCAGCCGCATCGCGCTGACGGGGGCGGGGGCGCAGGGGCTGATCGCCTCGGTCGCGCCGCGCCTTGCGGCGGTGCTGAGCCAGAAGCTGGCGGCGCAGACCGTCCCGCTGCTGGGGGCGGCGACGGGGGCGGCGGTGAACCTTGCCTTCATCACCTATTATCAGGAACTGGCGCATGTGCGCTTCGGCCTCTTGAAACTGGCCAAGGATCACCCCGAGGGCGAGGTGATGGAATCCTTCCGCGCCGCCGCCGCCCGGCCCGTCCGCCGTTAGAAGTCGCTGCCCTGCTGCCAGGGTTTCACGAGGTTGCCGAAGCGGGTGAAGCGCCCTTCGAAGGACAGTTCCACCGTGCCGATCGGGCCGTGGCGCTGCTTGCCGATGATGACCTCGGCCTTGCCATGGACCTGTTCCATGACCTGCTGCCACTTGGCCATCGCCTCGAGGTCGTGATCGCCCGGCTTTTCCCGTTCCTTGTAGTATTCGTCCCGGTACACGAACATCACCACGTCGGCATCCTGTTCGATCGAGCCGGATTCGCGCAGGTCCGACAGCTGCGGGCGCTTGTCCTCGCGGCTTTCGACCTGACGCGAGAGCTGCGAGAGGGCGATGACGGGGATGTTCAATTCCTTGGCGATGGCCTTCAAGCCTTGGGTGATCTCCGACACCTCCTGCACGCGGGATTCCTTGGAGGAACCCTTCAGAAGCTGCAGATAGTCCACCATCAGCACATCCAGCCCATGTGTCCGTTTCAGGCGGCGGCAGCGGGCCGCGACCTGACTGATGGGCAAAGCGGGCGTGTCGTCGATATAGAGGGGGCAGGTCTCCAGCGCCTTCGCGGCCTCCACGAAGCGGCGGAACTCGCCCTCGGTCATGTCGCCGCGGCGGATCTGTTCGGACGGCACCTCGGCGGCTTCGGACAGGATCCGTGCGGCGAGCTGCTCGGCCGACATCTCGAGGCTGAAGAAGCCGACGACGCCGCCTTCGACCGCGCCCTCGTGCCCTTCATGGGTGATGCCGCGGCGATAGGCCTTGGCGATGTTGAAGGCGATGTTGGTGGCGAGCGAGGTCTTCCCCATCGAGGGGCGCCCGGCGAGGATCAGAAGGTCGGACGGGTGCAGACCGCCCAGCTTCTTGTCGAGATCGGCAAGGCCCGTGGAGATGCCGGCCAGACCGCCATCGCGCTGATAGGCGGCGTTGGCGACGTTCACGGCATCCGTCACCGCCTTCAGGAAGGACTGGAAGCCCCGTTCGGCCACGCCCTGTTCGCCCAGTTTGTAGAGGCGCTGCTCGGCCTCCACGATCTGTTCCTTGGGCTCGGAGGCGACATCGACCTTGCCGGCCTTGGCGGAAATGTCGCGGCCGAGGGCGATGAGTTCGCGCCGGACGGCCAGATCGTAGATCATCTGCGCGTAATCGCGCGCCGCGAAGGCCGAGATCGCCGCCCCGGCCAGCCGCGCCAGATAGGCCGGACCGCCGAGTTCGCGCAGGCCGGGATCGTCCTCGAGGAAGGCCTTCAGCGTCACGGGGGAGGCGAGGGCGTTCTTTTGGATGCGCGCGGCCGCCACCTCGAAGATGCGGGCATGGACGGGATCGTAGAAGTGATCGGCCCGGCAGAGCGAGGCCACCCGGTCATAGACGTCGTTATTCGTCAGGATCGCGCCCAGAAGCTGCTGCTCGGCCTCGATGTTGTGAGGCAGCGCATCCGGTTCGTCCGGGGCATTGGGGCGGAAATGGGTGATCTCGTTCATCGGCCGGCCATGTTCGGGTAAGCCCGGACCATAGCGCGAAGGGGCGGGCGGCGCAAAGGGGGATGCGCCGCCCCGCGCGGTTACTTGCGCGCGTCCTGCCATGCGCGGGGGGCATGGAGGAAGCGTTCCACCTCGGCCAGCGTCGCCGCGTCGAAGGCGGCGGTCGCCCGCGCCTCGGCCAGAACGTCCCACCATGTGCACAGGTAATGCAGCGCGACCCCATGGCCGGCCAGCGTCGCCTCGGTCTCGGGGAAGATGCCGTAATAGAAGATGACGGCGGTGTGGGCACAGCTGGCGCCGGTGTCGCGGATCGCATCCACGAAGGACAGCTTGGAGCCGCCATCGGTGGTCAGATCCTCCACCAGCAGCACGCGCTGGCCTTCGGTCATCGTGCCTTCGATGCGGGCGTTGCGGCCATAGCCCTTGGGCTTCTTGCGCACATAGCTCATGGGAAGGCCCATCCGCTCGGCCACGAGGGCGGCGAAGGGGATGCCCGCCGTCTCGCCGCCGGCGACGTTGTCGAACGCCTCGAAGCCGACATCGCGCATCACGGTCATCACGAGGAAATCCATCAGCGTGCTGCGGATGCGCGGATGGGAGATGAGCTTGCGGCAGTCGATATAGGTTGGCGACGGCAGGCCGGAGGCGAGCGTGAACGGCGTCTCGGCGTTGAAGTGGACGGCCTTGATCTCCAGCAACATGCGGGCGGTCAGGCGCGCGATCTCCTCGCGCGGGGGGAAGGAGGATGGGATCATGCGACGGTCCAGTGCAGGGGGAAACCGGGATCGAACACGGTGACGGTGCCGTCGCCGGTTTCGATATGCGAAGGGTAGGCGACGGGCGCGCCGCGCGTCAGGGTGGTGCGCGCCTCGTTCGGGGGCAGGCGGTAGAAGGCGGGGCCGTTCAGCGAGGCGAAGGCCTCCAGCCGGTCGAGGGCGCCGTCCTGCTCGAACACCTCGGCCAGAATGGACAGGGTGTTCGTGGCGGTGAAGCAGCCCGCGCAGCCGCAGCCGGTTTCCTTGGCGGCGTCCATATGCGGGGCCGAATCGGTGCCGAGGAAGAACCGCGCCTCGCCCGAGGTGGCGGCGGCCCGCAGCGCGAGGCGGTGGCGTTCGCGCTTGGCGACCGGCAGGCAGTAGTAATGCGGCCGGATGCCGCCCACCAGCAGGTGGTTGCGGTTGATGACGAGGTGATGCGTGGTGATCGTCGCGCCCAGATCGTCGCCGCCCGCGCGGGCATAGGCGACACCCTCTTCGGTGGTGATATGCTCCATCACGACGCGCAGGCCGGGCGTGCGGCGGCGCAGCGGATCGAGGACCGTGTCGATGAACACCGCCTCGCGGTCGAAGATGTCCACCTCGGGGGTCGTGACCTCGCCGTGGATGCACAGGGGCAGGCCGATCTCGGCCATCGTCTCCAGCACGGGGCGGACCTTCTCCAGATCGCGCACGCCGCCATGCGAATTGGTGGTCGCGCCCGCGGGATAGAGTTTCACCGCCTTCACGAGGCCGCTTTGCGCCGCGGCGCGCACATCCGCCGGATCGGTGCCCTCGGTCAGATAGAGGGTCATCAGCGGCTCGAACGTCATGCCGGGGGGCAGGGCGGCCATGATGCGGTCGCGGTATGCGGCGGCATCGGCGGCGGTGACCACCGGCGGCACGAGGTTCGGCATGATGATCGCGCGCGCGAAATGGCGCGCGGTTTCGGGCAGGACGGCGTTCAGCATCGCGCCGTCGCGCAGGTGCAGGTGCCAGTCGTCGGGGCGGCGCAGCGAGAGTGTCTGGGTCATAGCAGAAGCGCTAGCCGATTGCGGCCCTCATTTCCAGTATCAGTTGCGCGGGGGGGGCGGCTCGGTCGGCAGATGGCGCAGGATCAGGTCCACCTCGGCGGGCGACAGATGGCGCGAGGGTGGGGCCATCAGCAGCCGCCCGAACAGCGAGCGCCATTCATCCTCGGCCAGAAGGGTGCGGATGCGGGCCTTGCGCCATGCGACGGCCTCGGCGTGCATCTCCTCCAGAAGGGGGTCGCGGATCGGCTCCACCGGCAAAGCGAGGATGCTGCGATCCTCGATCTGGGAGAAGTTGCGATCCGTCCAATAGGAGGTGTCGAAGGGCTGCGCGGCGCGGTTGGCGCGGCCCCGGTCGCATTTCACGAGATACCCCTCCATCGAGCCGAGGGCGTAATGGTTGATCTGCGCCACGGTGCCGAGATCGGGATCGAGGTTCACCAGAACGCCCTTGCGGCTGAACCAGTCCGGCAGCCGGCGGCCGGACCCATCGGTCCAGACGGCGCCCGGCGCGTCGCCCTTGGGGCGGTGGACGCCCAATTGCTTGTAGGGGCCGCGGCGGAACAGCGTCTTGATCATGCGGGCGCGCCACGGCCAGAACAGATCCGGGCGGGCGGAGTGAACGAAGGTCTCGCGGATGGGGCGGTCGCGATAGGCGACGATGCCGCCATTGCCGAACATCCGCCATGGCAGCGCGAAGGCATCGGCCTCGGGCATGGTGGCCAGCAGATCGGGCAGGCGGCGGCCCCCGACATGGATGTTCAGGAATTCGTCCACGTCGTGGAACATGATCCAGTCGGCGGATTTCGTCAGCGGATGGCGCTGCGCCTGCCGCAGGGCGGTCCATTGCGGGCCGCGCGCCTTGATGTCGTCGTTGCGCACATGGGTCAGAAGGCCCAGTTCCTGCGCCCGGTCCAGCATCCGATCGGTGCCGTCCTCGCAGTCGTTGGAATAGACGAGGACGTCCGTGAACCCGATCGCGCGGTTGTAGGCCAGCCATTCCAGCAGGAACGACCCTTCGTTCTTCATGCAGGTGATGGAGAGGAAGCGGGTCATGCGGGCCCAAGAAAAAGGGGCGCCCTGTGGCGCCCCGAAAGGATCACTTGGCCGGACCGATCATCATGACCATCTGGCGTCCTTCGAGCTTCGGCATCGCTTCGACCTTGCCGGCCTCGGCCTCGTTCACGTCGGCGGCCACGCGGTTCAGAAGCTCCAGACCCAGTTCCTGGTGGGCCATCTCGCGGCCACGGAAGCGCAGGGTGACCTTCACCTTGTCGCCTTCGCCGAGGAAGCGCAGCACCGAGCGCATCTTCACGTCATAGTCATGCGTGTCGGTGCCGGGGCGGAATTTGACTTCCTTGATCTCGATGATGTGCTGCTTCTTGCGGGCCTCGGCCTCGCGCTTCTGCTGCTCATACTTGAACTTGCCGAAATCCATGATCTTGCAGACCGGCGGTTCCGCGTTCGGGGAGATCTCCACCAGGTCGAGCCCGGCATCCTCCGCCATGGCAAGCGCACGCGCGGGCGTAACGACGCCGACATTTTCACCATCCGCCCCGATCAGGCGGATTTCCGGTGCGCGGATCCGCTCGTTCGTGCGGGGTCCGGTGTCGCGGGTCGGCGGGGCGTTGTGGGGTCTGCGGGCTATGGTGCAGGTCCTTCGGCTGTTTGAATCACGGGCTTAAAATAGGCGTCATCGCGCTTGTTTTCAACCGGATTCCGGGCCGGGAACGCAAAAGCCGCACCGGTCGTTGACCCGGTGGACCGCCGCGCAGGCGCAGACGAAGGAGTTGTCCATGTTCCGAACCATCCTCGCGGCTGCGGTCGTGATCGTTCTGGCGGCGATCGGCTATCACCAGTTCATCTATCTTCCCGGCGAACGGGAGGCGGCGGCGGCGGCCGAGAAGGCAGCGTCGGCACAGGCGGCGCAGGCCGAGGCCGAGGATGCGGCCGAAGCGGCGCAGAGCGCGGCGGAGATGGCCGAAGACGGCGGCGAGGCCGAGGATGCGGCGGATGCGGCGGCCTCCAACGCGGCGGCAGCGGCGGATGCGGCGGTGGCGGCGGCCTCCAACGCGGCGGCCGAAGCTGCGGCAGCGCTGGAGAATGCGGCCGAATCGCCCAAGGCGCAGGCCGCGGCCGACACCGCCGCCGATGCCGCCGACCGGGCGCAGGCCGCGGCCCAATCCGCGACCGAGGCCGCGACCCGTGCCGTCAGCCAGCTGTCGCCCGCCGATCTGTTCACCGTGGAGAATTACGACCCCGAACAGGCCCGCGCCTTCATCGACGGTCAGGACATCCCGGACCGCACGAAAGAGACCCTGAAGGACGCCCTTTCGGCCGCCGAGCAGACCCCGGCGACGCTGGAGGCGGCGCTCGCCTCCACCCGCCGGGCCTTGGGGCTTTAGACCCCTTCGCCGACGAAGGCCTTTTCCACCACATATTCGCGGGGTTCGGAATTGGCGCCTTCGTTCAGGCCGAACCCTTCGAGCACCTTCATCACGTCTTGGTTGAAGGCGAGCGAGCCGCAGACCATCGCGCGGTCGGTGGCGGGGTTCATCGGCTCCAGGCCCAGATCCTCGAAGACCTTGCCCGAGGTGAGGTTGTCGGTGATCCGGCCCATGCGTTCGGACGGCTCGCGCGTGGTGGTGGGATAGTATTTCAGCTTGCCCGCCACCATCTCGCCGATCAGCTCGTCCGCCTCCAGCGCCTCGACCAGCTCGCGGCCATAGGTCAGTTCCTCGGCGGTGCGGCAGGTGTGCATCATGATGACCTCGTCGAACTTGTCGTAGGTCTCGGGGTCGCGCATCAGGCTGGCGAAGGGCGCAAGGCCGGTGCCGGTGGCGAGGAACCACACGCGTTTGCCGGGGATCAGCGCGTCATGGACCAGCGTGCCCACGGGTTTGGGGCGCAGGATGATCTGATCGCCCGGCTGGATGTTCTGCAGCCGCGAGGTGAGCGGGCCGTCCGGCACCTTGATCGAATAGAATTCCAGCTCTTCGTCCCAGTTGGGCGAGGCGATGGAATAGGCGCGCATGATCGGTTTGCCGTTGTCGCCCGGCAGGCCGATCATCACGAATTCCCCCGAACGGAACCGCAGCGATTGCGGCCGCGTCACCCGGAAGGAAAAGAGCGTGTCCGTCCAGTGCCGCACCGAGGTGACGGTCTGGGCGTTGGGATCGGGTTTGGCGGGGCTCGGTTCGGCGACGGGATTTGCGGTCATGGCGGTCTCGGTCATTTCTGGTCCTTTGTCAGTAGGGCGCGCGGGCAGCGGGCGAAAGCCCTCAGGCCTTCAGCCGCGCCTGATAATCATGGGCGCGCCAGTCCGCACGGAACTGCCACTGATCCTCGGGCTGGCGGGCGGCGAGATCGTCCGAGATCTCCACCTCGTCGAAGCCGGAGCGGCGGGCCATGGCGTATTGGTCGGCAAGGACATGCCCCGCCGCGCGCAGCCGCCCGGCATAGCCCATGCGCCGCAGACGCGCGGCCTGCGTGAACCCGCGCCCGTCGGCCGAGGACGGGAAGGCGATGCGGATCAGCTTCAGCCCGTCCAGACGGTCCGCAAGTTGGGTCGGATCGTCGGTATTGGCCAGATCGACGGCGGCCTCGTTCGCCAGATCGGCCAAGGGCGCGATCGGGGCGGTCCAGTCCTCGGCCGCAAAGCCGGTATCGGTGACGATGACGCTCATACCGCGTCCTCCTTCTTGATGCGAACGGGCTTGCCGTTGATGAAATGGATGCCGCATTCGGTCTTGTTGCTGCCGCGCCAGCGTCCGGCGCGGGGATCTTCGCCCTCGCCGACGGGGCTGGTGCAGGGCGCGCAGCCGATCGAGGGATAGCCCTTGGCGACCAGCGGATGGCGCGGCAGGCGGTTGTTGATCATGTAGTCGGCCACATCCTCGGGCCCCCACATGGCCAGCGGGTTCAGCTTCAGGCGGTTCGGGCCGTCCGGCTCGAAGAAGGGCAGGGCGGCGCGGGTGCCGGACTGAAAGCGTTTGCGCCCGGTGATCCATGCGTCATAGCCCGCAAGCGCCCCTTCGAGCGGCACCGTCTTGCGCAGGGTGCAGCAGGCATCGGTGCTGTATTGATGCAGCGTGCCGTCCGGATCGTCGAAGGCCACCGCCGCATCGTCGGCGCGGATCGTGCGGATGTTCGTCAGCCCGAGGCGGTCCGCCACCTCGGCCTGATAGGCCAGCGTTTCGGCGAACAGCATCCGCGTGTCGATGAAGAGGACCGGCAGATTGCGGTCCATCACCGACACCATATGCAGCAGCACCACCGATTCCGCCCCAAAGGAGGAGACGAGCGCCGTGCGCCCGACATCCCGGTCGCGCAGCGCCAGTTCCATGACCGAGGTCGCCGCATGGTTGCGGTAGCGGTCGTTCAGAAACGCCGCACGGTCTTCGATCGAAAGGCCGGCGGGATCAAGCGGCATCCTGCTTTCCTTCCGCCGGGTACAGCGCCGCCTTGAACGGGCCGAGACCGAGACGGCGATAGGCTTCGAGGAACGTCTCCTCGGGGGCCTCGCGGTTCTTCAGATAGGCCTGAACCAGCCGCTCGATCGCGGGGACGATCTCGTCATAGGCGAAGCCCGGCCCGGCGCGTTCGCCGATGACGGCGGTTTCGGTGCCGTCGCCGCCCAGCGTGATCTGATAGTTCTCCACCCCCGCACGGTCGAGGCCGAGGATGCCGATATGGCCGACATGGTGGTGGCCGCAGGCGTTGATGCAGCCGGAGATCTTGATCTTCAGCGGGCCGACATCATGCTCCAGCTTCAGCTCGTCGAAGCGGGTGGCGATGTCTTGGGCCACCGGGATAGACCGGGCGGTGGCGAGCGCGCAGTAATCCATGCCGGGGCAGGCGATCATGTCCGAGATGAGGCCGATATTGGCCGTGCCGAGGCCCGCACCGCGCAGCGCGGCATGGACGGCCGGAAGATCGGCCTTGTGCACATGCGGCAGGATCACGTTCTGCTCGTGGCTGATGCGCAATTCGCCATGGCCGTAGCGTTCGGCCAGATCGGCCATCAGGCGCATCTGGTCGGCGGTGGCGTCGCCAGGGGTTTCGCCATGCTTCTTCAGGCTGATGGTGACGATGGCGTATTGCGCGTTGCGGTGCGCGGCAAGGTTGGTATCGGCCCATGCGCGATAGACCGGATCGGCCAGCGCCGCATCATGGGCGTCGGTCGGGGCGTTGCGGAAGGCGGGCGGCGCGAAGGCGGCGCGGATATCCTCCAGCAGATCCTGATCGTGGCCGTGGAAGGTGGGGCGGATCTCGGCGAAACGCTCCTCCACGAGGCGGCGGATCTCGTCGAGGCCGGTTTCGTGGACGGTGATCTTGATGCGCGCCTTGTACTTGTTGTCGCGGCGGCCCAGCAGGTTGTAGACCGACAGGATCGCCTCGGTATAGGGCAGCAGATCCTCGATCGGCAGGAACTCCCGCACGACCTGACCGATCATGGGCGTCCGGCCGAGACCGCCGCCGACCAGCACTTCGAAGCCGGGCTGCCCCTTGGGGCCGCGCACCATGCGCAGGCCGATGTCATGCGCCTTCGTCACGGCGCGGTCGTTGGGCGCGCCGGTGATGGCGATCTTGAACTTGCGCGGCAGGAACGAGAATTCCGGATGGTCGGTGGACCATTGGCGCAGCAGTTCGGCATAGGGGCGCGGATCCTCGATCTCGTCGGCGGCAGCGCCCGCGAAATGGTCCGAGGTGACGTTGCGCACGCAGTTGCCCGAGGTCTGGATGGCGTGCATCCCGACATCGGCCAGCGCGCTCAGCATGGCCGGCACATCCTTCAGCAGCGGCCAGTTGAACTGAATGTTCTGGCGCGTGGTGAAGTGGCCGTAGCCCTTGTCCCACGTCTCGGCGATATGGGCCAGTTGGCGCATCTGGTTCGGGTTCAGCGTGCCATAGGGGATCGCGACGCGCAGCATATAGGCGTGCAGTTGCAGATAGAGCCCGTTCATCAGGCGCAGCGGCTTGAACTCATCCTCGGTCAGCGAGCCGTCGATGCGGCGCGCGACCTGCTGGGAGAATTGGGCCACGCGCTCGCGCACGAAGGCTTCGTCGAATTCGTTGTAGCTGTACATGTGGCTTCCTCGACGTCAGTGCTGGCGGGGGCCGGGCAATTCGCCGACCTGCTTGCCCATGGCATAGTTGGAGGGGCCGCGCGTGCGGAACACCTCGCGGAAATGGATCGGCTCGGGGCCGTCGGGGCCGGCGATCGCATCGGCCAAATAGACCCCGACCACCACGTTCTTCTGCGCCGCGCCGTCCAGCAGGCGCAGTTGGGCATGGGCCTCGTCCTCGATCAGCTCGGCCTCGTGATGCTCCCGCGTCCAGCGGTTGTCGGCGGTCAGATAGACGACATCGCCGATCAGCAGATCATTGGCGGTCACGACTTTGGGCGTGAATTTCCGGCTCATGCGGTGGCCTCGTTCAGGGCGGAAAGGGCGTGGACGGCGGCGCGGGGCGCGAGGCCGTAGAGAAGGATGGCGGGACCGGCGAGATCGGCCGCGCGGTCGGCCAGCGTGGACAGGGTGGCGGCGATCACGCGCTGGTTCGCGCGGCTCGCATTCTCCACCAGCGTGACGGGGGTTTCGGCGGCGGCGCCGTGCATCATCAGGCGGCCCTGAATGAAGCGGCTGGCCTTCTTGCCCATGTAGATGGCGGCTACTTCGCCGCTGCGGGCGAGGCCCTTCCAGTCCTGATCGGCGAACCCGTCCATGTCATGGCCGGTCACGATGCGCAGCCCGCGATTGCGGCCGCGGCGCGTCAGGCTTTGCCCGATGGCGGCGGCGGCGGCCGAGGCCGAGGTGAGGCCGGGCAGGATCGTGAAGGCGATGCCCGCGGCCTCCAGCGCGTCCATCTCCTCGTCGAGGCGGCCGAAGATGCCGGTATCGCCGCCCTTCAGACGGACGACGCGCGCGCCGGTGCCGGCATGGCCCACGATCAGCGCGTTGATCGCCGATTGCGGCGTGGAGGGGCCGAAGCCTTCCTTGCCCGCATCGACGCGCGTGACATGGGCCGGGATCAGCGCCAGAACCTCTTCGCCCACGAGGCGGTCGTGGATGACGACATCGGCCCCTTCGAGGGCGCGCAGCACGCCCAGCGTCAGCATGTCGGCCGAGCCGGGACCGGCGCCCGCGAACGTGACGGTGCCGGGTGTGGTCGAGGTGCCGGTTGCGGGCTGTGGGCTCATGGCGTCGCTCCGATGCGTGAATCAAAGCCTTATATAGAACATTATTCTTCGGATGAACCATACACCCTTGCGGAAAAGGATGTTCGTTCGCATAAGGGGCGCCAAGGGAACAGGGTTCCAACAAAGGCAGGAGGATGCGAATGGTTGCCCGTCTGGACGAGATGGACCGGAAGATCCTTGCGGAACTGCAGCAGGACGCGGCGCAATCCTTGGATGAAATCGCCCGCAAGGTGGGAAGTTCCAAGACGCCGGTGTGGAATCGCATCCGCCGCATGAAGGAGGCGGGGGTGATCCTGCGCCAGACCGCCCTTCTGGACGCCGAGGCGCTTGGCCTCGAGGCGTGTTTCTTCGTGCTGATCCGCACCTCCGAACATGAGGCCGATTGGCAGCGCCGCTTCCTTCATGCGCTGCGCGAGCGCCCGGAGGTGCTGGAGGCGCATCGGCTGGCGGGCGATATCGACTATATCCTGAAGGTGCGGGTGGAGAATGCGCGCGCCTATGACCGCTTCTATCAGGCGCTGATCTCGGAGGTGCGGGTGCATAACGTCACCGCCCTTCTGTCGATGGAGGAGATCAAGCACACGACCGTGCTGCCCGTGGGCATTCCGTCAACTTGAAGGCGGCGGGGGGCGGGGCTACTCTTTGCGGCGCAACGAGAGGGCCCCTGTCATGGCGAAACGCAGCATATTCGAAGAGGTCGGCGCGCGGGAGATGCCCGCGCCCGCGCAAGGGGGGCTGATCGACCGCGGCCGGGGCGGCGCGAGGGGCGCCATCCGCATCTGGCTGATGGTGCTGTTCGTGCTGGTGGCCGTGATGATCGCGGTCGGCGGGCTGACGCGCCTGTCGGATGCGGGCCTGTCCATCACTGAATGGAAGCCAGTGACGGGCGCGATCCCGCCGCTGAACGCCGCCGACTGGCAGTCGGAGTTCGATCTCTATCAGGCCAGCCCGCAATACCGCCTGATGAACGAAGGCATGACGCTGGGCCAGTTCCAGCAGATCTATTGGTGGGAATGGGGGCATCGCTTCCTTGGCCGGGTGATCGGGCTGGTCTGGGCGCTTGGCTTCCTCGGGTTCTGGATCGCGGGCAAGATCCCGGCGGGCTGGAAGGGGCGGCTCCTCTGGGTCGGCGTTCTGGGCGGGGCGCAGGGCGCGGTCGGCTGGTGGATGGTGGCCTCGGGCCTGACGGGCGACATGACGACCGTCGCCAGCTACCGCCTTGCGACGCATCTCGGGATCGGTTTCCTGATCCTCGGCTTCCTGACATGGTATGCGCTGCTTCTGGGCCGCAGCGAGGGGCAGCTCTTGCAGGCCCGCCGCGCGTCCGAGCGCAAGCCCTTCGGCATGGCGACGGGGCTGATGCATCTGGTGTTCCTGCAGATCCTGCTCGGCGCGTTGGTCGCGGGCATCGATGCGGGCCGCAGCTTCCCGACATGGCCGCTGATGAACGGCGCCATCTTCCCGCCCGATGCCTTCTATGTGCCCGATGGCGCGGCATGGCGGGCCTTCTTCGAAAATCCGGGCCTCGTGCAGTTCGTGCACCGTTCGGTCGCGTATCTGGCCTTCGTCTTCGGCTTCGTGGTCTGGCTGCGGGGGCGGCGTTCGGCGCATAAGGCGACGCGGGTGGCCTTCCATATGGTCATGGCGATGCTGGTGGTTCAGGTCCTTCTGGGGATCGGCACCGTGTTGTCGGCGGCGGCGCTGCATCCGGCGATCACGCACCAGATCGGGGCGATCGTTCTGTGGGTGCTGATCATCCGCGCCCGCTATCTGTCCCAATATCCCAAGGTCGCCACGATCCGCGGAGGAACGGCATGAGCGCGTATGAAGATCTGATGGCGTTCCAGCGCCGGACCGAGGCGCTGGCGCAGGTGGCTGGCCGGCTCGGCTGGGATCAGGAAACGGTGATGCCCCGCGGCGCCGCCGAGCAGCGCGGCGAGGAGATGGCCGCGATGGAGGGCATCCTCCACGCCCGCCGCACCGATCCGCGCATCGCCGATTGGCTGGCCCGCGCCGAAGCGGTGGACGAGGAGGCCGAGGCCCAGCTGCGCCTGATCCGCCGCAGCTATGAGCGCGCGACGAAGGTGCCCGGCCGCTTGGCCGAGGAGATCGCGCGCGTCACCTCGGTCGCGCAGGGGATCTGGGCCGATGCGCGCGCCAAGGACGACGTGGCGGCCTTTCTTCCGACGCTGGACACGGTGGTCCGTCTGCGGCGCGAAGAGGCGGCGGCATTGGCGGGGGGCGGCGATCTCTATGACGCGCTGATCGACGATTACGAACCGGAGGCGACGGCCGACACGATCGGCGCGGTCTTCGACCGGATGCGCCCGCGCCTCGTTGCGCTGCGCGAGGCGGTGATGGGCGCGGCCCATCAGCCCCGCGCGCTGTCGGGGCATTTCGGCCATGACGGGCAGATGCGCCTTGCGCGCGATCTGGCCAAGACCTTCGGCTACGACTTCACGCGCGGGCGGCTGGATCTGGCGGTGCATCCGTTCAGTTCGGGCGCGGGGAACGACGCACGCATCACCACCCGCGTGGTGGAGACCGATCCCTTCAACTGCATCTATTCCACCATCCACGAGGTGGGCCATGCCTGCTACGAGTTGGGGATCGACGGCGATTACCTTCTGACCCCGCTGGGCGGCGGCGTGTCGATGGGCGTGCACGAAAGCCAGAGCCGGA
>NZ_CP047290.1:125000-175961 GCF_018279165.1 Falsirhodobacter algicola
TGACATGAGTAGCGACAAACAGGGTGAGAGACCCTGTCGCCGAAAGTCCAAGGGTTCCTGCTTAAAGCTAATCTGAGCAGGGTAAGCCGGCCCCTAAGGCGAGGCCGAAAGGCGTAGTCGATGGGAACCAGGTTAATATTCCTGGGCCGTGAGATGGTGACGGATCGCAGGTGTAGTTCAGTCTTATCGGATTGACTGGGCTGCTGAGCGGTCCCTGGAAATAGCCTCTCTTTTAGACCGTACCCGAAACCGACACAGGTGGACTGGTAGAGAATACCAAGGCGCTTGAGAGAACCACATCAAAGGAACTCGGCAAAATACCTCCGTAAGTTCGCGAGAAGGAGGCCCCACATATGCGCAAGCACGTGTGGGGGGCACAAACCAGGGGGTGGCGACTGTTTACTTAAAACATAGGGCTCTGCGAAGTCGCAAGACGACGTATAGGGTCTGACGCCTGCCCGGTGCTGGAAGGTTAAAAGGAGGGGTGCAAGCTCCGAATTGAAGCCCCAGTAAACGGCGGCCGTAACTATAACGGTCCTAAGGTAGCGAAATTCCTTGTCGGGTAAGTTCCGACCTGCACGAATGGCGTAACGATCTCCCCGCTGTCTCTGATGTGGACTCAGCGAAATTGAACTGTGTGTCAAGATGCACACTTCCCGCGGTTAGACGGAAAGACCCCATGAACCTTTACTATAGCTTCGCACTGGCATCAGGATTGTGATGTGCAGGATAGGTGGTAGGCATCGAAACCAGGACGCCAGTTCTGGTGGAGCCATCCTTGAGATACCACCCTTCGCACTCTTGATGTCTAACCGCGGTCCGTTATCCGGATCCGGGACCCTGCGTGGTGGGTAGTTTGACTGGGGCGGTCGCCTCCCAAATTGTAACGGAGGCGCGCGAAGGTTGGCTCAGACCGGTCGGAAATCGGTCGTTGAGTGCAATGGCAGAAGCCAGCCTGACTGCAAGACTGACAAGTCGAGCAGAGACGAAAGTCGGCCATAGTGATCCGGTGGTCCCAAGTGGGAGGGCCATCGCTCAACGGATAAAAGGTACTCTGGGGATAACAGGCTGATGATGCCCAAGAGTCCATATCGACGGCATCGTTTGGCACCTCGATGTCGGCTCATCTCATCCTGGGGCTGGAGCAGGTCCCAAGGGTATGGCTGTTCGCCATTTAAAGAGGTACGTGAGCTGGGTTTAGAACGTCGTGAGACAGTTCGGTCCCTATCTGCCGTGGGTGTAGGAGACTTGAGAAGAGTTGCCCCTAGTACGAGAGGACCGGGGTGAACGATCCACTGGTGGACCAGTTGTCATGCCAATGGCAGTGCTGGGTAGCTATGATCGGACAGGATAACCGCTGAAGGCATCTAAGCGGGAAGCCCCCTTCAAAACAAGGTCTCCCTTGAGGGCCGTGGAAGACCACCACGTCGATAGGCCGGAGATGTAAGCGCAGCAATGCGTTCAGTTGACCGGTACTAATTGCCCGATAGGCTTGATTTGATCCAGAAACAGCAGGATCAAAAGCAAACACCGACTTGAACACGCGACATGAAAACCATGTCCCTGATGTTGTTATACCCACTCCGCTGCCAAAACAGCGGAGACGGGTTCTTCTCCGGTTTGGTGGTCATAGCACGAGCAAAACACCCGATCCCATCCCGAACTCGGCCGTTAAGTGCCGTCGCGCCAATGGTACTGCGTCTTAAGACGTGGGAGAGTAGGTCACCGCCAAACCTGACAAGAACCCAAGCCTCTCCGAACACACAAAACAAAACAATACCACAGGCCGTCAATCCAGACAGCCAACCTCCGCGGGATGGAGCAGCCCGGTAGCTCGTCAGGCTCATAACCTGAAGGTCGCAGGTTCAAATCCTGCTCCCGCAACCAGAAATCCTACACTTTCAAAAACTCCTGTTCGCAGGAGGTTTTTTGATGTCCAGACATCAGCTCCACACCAAGGCTCAGAGCCAGAATACCCGCCAGATCGCCGTGAAGCGTCAGCTCAAGCCGGCTGCGTTTCTCCGACGTCGGCACCGGCATTGCCACGATCTTTTCGATCAGGCCCCGGATCGCCTCCCGCGCCTCGCTCTCCCGATCAGGATCCGTCAGGCCGGCGATCAGTCCGCAGATGCGGTCATGATAAGTGTCGGCCATCTTCGGATGAATCCGCACGGTGGCGGCCCGGGCAGGGGCCGCGGCGACGTCCCGCTCCAGTTGCTTCCGCCGAAGTTCCGGCTGCTCCATCTTCGCCTTGATCCGCTCGGGCGGAAGACCGGAGAGCAGGGCGTTCACCAGCGCATCCTGATCCTTGATGACCTTCGCCAGCTCCTTCTCCTTCACGGCGCGGTCGTCGGTGTGGCGTGCCGCCAGACGATTGCGCTCGGCGATGTATTGTTCGGCGAACGCCTTCACCAGGTCCGGATCCATCAGCTGGTCCGACAGGGCGGTCAGGATCCGGCCCTCCAGGTCCGGCCGGGAGATGCCGGTGCGGTTGCTGCAGACAGACGTGCCCTTGTTGCGCGAATTGCTGCAGCCGAAGCGATCCTTGGCGATGGTGGAAAAACCACCCCCGCAGCACCCGCAGACCGTCAGGCCCGAAAGCAAAAACTTCGGCCGCCGCTGCTCCCAGATGGGTAGCACCGAGGGCGAGGTCTTCGCCCCCTGCCGCGCCCGCACCTCCTTCCACAATTCCTCCTCGATGATCCGCAGATGCGGCATCTCGGAGATCACCCAGTCCTCGTTGGGGTTCAGGTGCAAGACATTTCTCCAGGTCTCCGGATCCTTGCGATACTTAAGCCGGTTCCAGATCTGGCGCCCGACATAGAGTTCGTAGTTCAGGATCCCTGTGCCGCGCTTGGGATTGCCAAGAATGGTCGAGGCACCTTAGGCGCCGAGGCCGTGGTTGCTGCGCGGGGCCGGAATGCCCTCCCGGTTCAGCTGATCGGCGATCCGATTGGGCGACATTCCCTCGGCATAGGCCGTGAAGATACGCTGCACGATGGCCGCCTCCTCCGCGTTGATCTCACGATCACCGCGCTGGATCTCCCCGTTCTCGCCCATGTGGCGTAGGACGGTGTAGCCGAAGGCATTGCCGCCGCCGGACTTGCCCGTCTCCACCCGACCGCGGAGGCCCCGGTGGGTCTTGACCGCGAGGTCCTTAAGGAATAGCGCATTCATCGTGCCCTTCAGGCCGATATGCATCTCGTTCACCTGTCCGTCGGCCAGCGTCAGGATATTAACGCCCGCGAAGGACAGGGTCTGGTAGATGGTGGCAATGTCGGCCTGATTGCGCGAGATGCGGTCGAGGGCTTCGGACAGCACGAGGTCGAAGCGACGATTGCGGCCGTCCTGCAAAAGGCGCTGGAGACCGGGGCGGAGGATCATGCTCGACCCCGACAGGCCGGCATCCTCATAGGTGTCGACGATCTGCCAGCCCTCGCGCAGGGCGCGTTCGCGACACAGCCGGATCTGGTCCTCGATGGAGGCGGCATTCTGCAGGTCGGTGGAATAGCGAGCGTAGAGGGCCACGCGGAGGGTCATGGGGAAATCTCCAGTTCGCACGGGGCAGGGACGTCAGTCGGTATCCTGTCCCTGTTCCATAAGGTGATCGGCGCGGGCGGCATCGCGCGCTAAGGCCCGGACCAGGGCAAGCAGATGATCTCGTGGGTGCGATACCTGATGATTCCCGGCAAGGGGCGTGTCGGAAGAAAATGCCGACGGGGCGACCGCCGCGGACGCGGCACCCTCCCTGTCGACATTCTTTCCCCGGTCTCGCGCCATGGGCCGAGTTGCTCCCTGCGCCGCAGGGCAGGGCCCGTCGACGTTTGCTGATGATGATCCTGACTGCGGGCGGTCCCGCAGGTGTTCAGTTGATCATAGGGCATAGGATAGGTGCTCGAAGCTGGAAACACGGATCTCTGGGCTCGTGAATGTGGATAACCTACCGGAAATACGGAAATCTTAATCTTCATAGGGTGGCTGAGAGACAAATTCGGGGCGCTGGATGATGCGATGACCGCATTCCGACGGCCTGTGGGGGTGATTGCCTGGCGCCGCAAAACTTCGGGGGCGAATTATCCGGATTTTATGGCTCACTCTCGGGGGCAGGATCAGATACCCGGCCAAGGCTGACTATCCAGCGGCAAGGCTGTTATCGATGGCTGTCCTTGTCGGCGCGGCCTCGCGCCTGTCGGTCGTGCCCTCGGCACAGCCGAGATCACTGCTGTGTGCTGAACGTCACGCGGGAAAGGGGCAACTCGGCCTCCAGCCGATCAGCGCAACAACGCCGCGAGCGCATCTTCAGCCCTGAATGCGGGTGGTTTTCGTTGTAGTCCTCGATCCAGCCTCCAATCAATCCGAGAACAGTGTAGGCGTCCGGCAATGGCGTCACCTGGACGTAACCGCGCTTGAGGGTCTTCACAAAGGCCTCCGAGATGCCGTTGCTCTGAGGGCTTCGGACCGGCGTGAAGCAAGGCTTTAGACCAAGTTGGCGCGCGAAGATCTGCGTGTCCTTGGCGATGTAAGGCGAACCGTTGTCGGACAGCATTTCGATGACTGAAGGCGCGCGGCATGTCCCAAAGCGACGCTCGACGGCTTCAAGCATGATGTCGCAGACGTCGGAACCGCTGATCCCGGCGTTCACGACGGCCCGCCAGGCGATGATCTCGCGGTCGTGCGCATCGATGATAAGGGCGCCACGGACGATGTCTCCGCTCCAACAGGTGAACTCGAACCCGTCCGAGCACCAGCGCAGGTCAGAGCGCATGACGATGACCTTGCCGTCGTGAACATGCTCGGGACGCTCCGTATACTCCCGCGCCAGCAGCAGGCTATGGGCCTGCATGATCCTGTAGACCCTTTTGTGATTGACCGGTGCCAGATCTTCCGACCGCAGCTGGCGGTTCAGGATCGCGGTGATGCGACGGTAGCCATCGGTGGGCCGCGCCGTCACCAGTGTGGCGATCCGCGGCACCAGCTCCGCGTCTTGCGCCTTGTGGTAGCGTCGGCGCGGCTTCGTCTTGCCCTTCACTCGATCGACCAGGCTCGAGCGGGCCACACCAAGCGTTTCTGCCACAACCTTTACCGCAAACCGTCCGTCAGCGGCGACCGCGCGTGCAAGGTCAGTTTTTTTGAGCGTGACTTGTCCAGGGCCTCGCGCAGGATCGCGGCCTCCAGCGTCTTGCGACCGAGATGGCGTTCAAGTTCGCGGATGCGATCCTAGAGCTGCCGCACGACCTTGTTGCTGGTGACGTCATCATCCTCGGTCACGGCGACACTCCCCCCTTCGAGCATGAGCCTTCGCCAACGATACAGCAGGTTGGGTGCAACGCCATTACGCCGCGCAACGATGGAAATGGTGGCCTGATCCTCCAGCGTCTCTTCCACGATCCGCAGCTTCTCGGCGGCCGTCCAGCGGCGCCGACGGCCGCCATCAGTGATGATCTCAATCTCAGACATAAGCACGTGCTCAGGCATATACCTGAGCCTCCATGGCTATGCCCAAGTGTCCGGTCAAAACAGGGGCCAGTTCACCACCGAGTCGATATCTTTCAACAGCTCAGTTATTTTGGGGAAGTCAGTGAGACTGCCAGCTGTGCCGTGGAATAGGGTCTCTCCACTCAGATAAAAATGAGTTTCAGAAAACACTGAGCTTAGGCACCTAATATGGTAGCTTCAGGCCTGCTTTCATGATCATCGGCGCAGCTTCGGCGAAGGTTAACGTAGAAAGCCGATCGCCGAAAAGGCTACGTAAATCTAACTCGAACTTTGCTTGGTCACGATATCGCTTCTCGTCGCCCGCCATATAGAGGGATTTCTCCATCATGACGCTCACCCGGCCATCGGCCTGATGATCGAAGACGATCACTTCGCCAGTGCACAGGTCGACCTTGGTGCGTTCTGAAAGCCTTGGGAGGGCGCTGGTGTCGAAGTCGGGGTAGACGAGAGCGGTCAACTTCCTCGACGCAAGGTGGACGCGGTAGATCGTGGTGTTGTCCAGAGAGCCGGCGAGAGCCTGCGCGACGCTGATATAGGTGCGCAGTCGCGGGGTGAGCTTCGGTAGATCGCGGGCGTGGACTTGGTACTTGTCGCCTGCCAGCTGGCCAATGCCGGCTGCGGCATGGGAGTGCGCGTCCTCCGCCAATGCTGCGCCATCACCGGCATCGAAGAGCATACGTCGGGCGACAGCCTCTGCGGCCGTGAGAGAACCAAAAATGGCACGAAGATCACGTTGAAGCGTCGGCGACAGCCGGCGGTAGGGGGCTCGTCCAGAGAAACTGCTCAGGGCGAAGAAGCGTCCGATCTCATCGGCGCGACGGGCTGCCGCGATTGCCAAATTCTCGGCTGGGATCGCCGCAAAGGCATCTGCCAAAGCCATCTTGACGGACAAGCGAGCGCTTGCCAATTGTGATCGCAGATCCTTGGGGATCTCATCCGCATGTGGCACACGGCCGATCCTCAGGAAGAGGTTCACAAGGTCGTCCCGCACCGCCTCTAGGGTCTCCTGGCGCCAGGATGTTCCCGGCATGATGCTAGACGGCTGCCGCGGTACTGAGGGAATTGGCCGCGCCCCAATCATTCCCGTTTGTCGGCGCGACAGCACGCGCTGCTCGAGTTCTTCATCGCGGAAGATGAAGAAAATGCCTGGACCCGCTGCTACCGGAGTCACTTCGAGCGTATCGAGCAGGAACGCCCGCAGTTCCGCCTGAGTATAGTAACGCTGAAAGGTTCCGCGAGAAGTTAGGAAGCCGTCGCCATGCGGCCGCTGGCCAGAGACCTCGCCCTTGCCTACTAGCATGACGGCGACGGCCAAGCATCGTTCGGCTAAAGCGAAGGCTCGGCGCAGCACGTCTCGTCGCTCGAGGGGATTTTCCACCACGTTCAATACAAAGCCGAGGTTCACGATCGCCCTTGGTACCAGCGCGCTTCGTTCCGGTGCGAAATGTGGATCCCAGCCGACTGCGTCGATCCCTGCGGCACGAAGCGCCCGCACGTCGTCTCCACGGCCGCAGCCGTAATCGAGGATACTCACGCCGCTCTTGAGAAGGCCCGCTGCATTTAGGGCGGCCATGGGTGCTGAAAGGCTATTCCGCCCGATCGCCGTCCTGTGCCGGACAACTTGAGGCATGGCGTTGAAAGAGGGGACATTTGAGATGTCCAGCTTCGTTACCTTGCTCGCGGGGTCATCGCGGGCAACGACAAGGTGGTCACGCACCTCAATACGCGCTTCGGTCAGAGCGGCGTTCCAGGCATCCTGCCGCCCTCGTTTCGTCATTTCGACGAACAGGCCTCTCCGTTCCAGCTCTCGGGTCAGCGCTACGTAGATATCACGTTCTGGGGCGTTGGGCGGCAGCAACAGTTCCTTGCGGTGGAGGATAGGAGGGTTCTTCCCATAACACCGCACGGTCACAGCACCCGTCTTGAGGTCAACCCGGTAGCTTTCGTTAAGCACAGGGAAGGCGCTGTCTGCAAAGTCATCGTAGCTCAAAAGCGAGACGCCGCCGCCATTGGCGAAATCGACTTTGGCCACGTTCCAATTTCTGTGCGGCACGCGGCAGGCAGCCGCATCGATAAGCGCAGCATGTTCTGGAGGAAGATGGTCCAAGGCCGAGCGGTGCACATAGAGCGCCCCGCCCACCCTCTTACCTAAACCAGCCCCCTCTTTCTCCATGAGCTCCCCTAAGCAATGCACGGCGTGGGCCGTATGAGCGCCTATCAGCTTCTCCGCGATGCCCAATAGCTCTTCGCTGCCTGCGCGAGGCGTTGCACGTCCTCCGTCTCGGCGAAGGGCACCTGTACTACGAAGAACTCTTGGCCAGGAGGCAGCTGCTGGTTGGCCAGCATACAGGCAAGATGACCTTTTCCTAATAGCTTTTCTGCGCCGCCAACCCCAAGAACCATCCGCGAACCCGTACCATTCTGTACTTTCAGGCAAAGACGGTTGCCCATGTTGTCGCGCAACCGCCCAGGCACAGCGTCTGCATCGGCCCGCTGGGTTATCAGGATCAGGTGGATGCCCGCCGCCCGTGCCTTCATGCCGAGGTTGGCCACCGAGGAGAGCACGACCTCCTGATACTCTTTCTCCTGCGCCATCCAAGCCCCAAGCTCGTCATGCACGAGAAAAATCCGCGACATCCGCTGCTCTAGCGGCACCCTTCGATTGTACTCCGCGATATTGGCGGCACCGACCGAGGCGAGCTTCTCGTACCGTGAGTCCATCTGGCGTACGAGATCCTCAAGGATCGCCTTCGCGGCGCTCATCTCGGTGACGATCGGCGCTTTCATCTGCGGGGCGCCTTCCAGCCAGGTGAAATCCACACCCTTTTTGGGGTCGACAACAATCAACTCGACCTGCTCTGGGTCGTTGAACGCGATCAATTGCAGAAGGAGCCCTTGGGTCAGGATCCCTTTGCCGCTGCCTGTCTCGCCTGCAATCAACGTGTGCGGGCCGTGCACCTCGTAATCAGCAAAGGGCTCGGCAAGGTTCAGATACAGGAGTCGGTCCTCGTCTTCGCGTGCCCCGAGGATGAAAGAGGTGTGCTGCCCTGGGTCACGATCAGGCCAGAGGGCGCTTAGCCATGTCGAGGCAAGCGGCACCTTGGCCCTTTTCTCCCGCGTCACGAAGACCGAGATCCGGCCGCGCCCTGGCCGCACGTCTGCAACCTCGATGCCGTAAGTCGTCAGCAACTCACTCGTGCGCCGCTCTATCCTGTCGACGGTCAGTGAAGGATGGCCACGGAAGGCAATGAGTGCGCCGTTGGGCGTCAGCCGCGGCTTGGGGTCGGCGAACTGAGCTTGCATGCTGAAGTGGCTCAACGCCCGTTGGGTTTCTATCGCGATCTTATCGGCCCAAGCAAGGGAGTCGGGGTCGGTGACCGCTCCGCGCTCAATCGCAGCCATGTCCCGAAGGACAGCATAGACCGGAGGAGGCAAGAAACAGGGCGGCTCGGGTGCCTGGTCTTCTTCCGCCATGTCGGTTGTCACAGCCTCAGGCTCCGTCTTCGGGTCCTCGGCGGCAGTATCGGCGTCGGCTGCGCTCCGCGACGGAAGAGGCCTTCCGTCGAGTAGTTCCCCCGAGGTGTTGAAGTTTGCACCCACAACCGCCGTAGTGGTCTCTCGCGGTTGGACCGGCTGTGACGTTTGGGCCTCACCGGAGCCATACCAGACGATATCGCCGAGGCCCTCACGCTGGGGCAGATCACCCTCCATCGTACCCTGCAGCGTCTGGCGGATCGCTGGAGTGGTCAACACATGGTGACGCAGATACGGGCGATCCGAATCCGCCTCGCACTTCCAGACGACCCCATGATCGTCATGCAGACATACGACAACCTCGCCGCTGATCTGGAACGATACCTCGCCGGCGCTCAAGGCATCGAAGAACGCAGCACGCAGGACTGGGTCTGGCAGGCGTTCCGTCACCCCGTCCCGGTTAACTAGGAGATCGGCCAACCGTGCGCAGGCGGCCTCCCGAGAAATAGCGTCGTCGTTGTCGATGAACAGGCTGGTCAGGCGATCCACCGTGTCTCGCACCTGTTGCTGCGCTTCCTTGATCGTGGCCAGTTCGGCAGTCTTCTCGATGAATTTGGCTTCACCGACCTGCAGAAACACCCGGAACGCCCCATCATCATGGTCGATGATAACGGCAATGGCATCGGCGACACGTCCCTTCTCGGACATGAACCAGCCGCGATAATCGTCGAGCGAGACCCAGATCGGCGCATTATTCATCGTGCCCTTCAGGGCGCCTTCCATCCAGGCGCGCATGACCGCGAGGCCGATCATCTCGCGCGAAGCATTGGCGTATCGGGCCGCTGACAGGACCTTTCGTCCTGAAATCCTCAGGACGTCACGGATGACAACGCCCGAAAGCGTCTGCGCATCCGGCGCACCGATGCCACAGGCAGCGATAAGATCGTCACGGATGTTGCGCTTCAGCCGGTCGTCCACCTTACCGGCGCTAATAATCACCCGTCCGTCGGCACCCGGGACAGAGATATCGCTAATGATCTGAACGCCGCAGCGCTCAAATAGAGTTCGACTGGCCACCTTGTCATAAGTAATCACCCATTCCGCAAACTGGTGTGCCCGGCGGACCAGCTCGCTCACCTTGGCATCCTCGAACTGGATCTGCCGGATCAGCACCCCGTGGAACCCCTCCGGCAGGAAGCCTTTCGCCAGCTCGTAGATCAAGTCCTGATAGTGTCCGACAGCACGGGGCGGTCTAGGGAGCGTCAGGTATACGCCGACACCGGACGCATCGGTCTCAGTCATGCGGCGACGCGGGCGCCGGGCCACGGCAGGGTCGAAGGTGGCGGCAAGTTCTTGCGAGCCGCCAGCTTCCTCCACCCAAACCGGATCGGCGTGATGGCTGATCACATCGTGAAGGAAGACCAAATCGAGGTCCCGCACCTCGCTCTCCGCGCCATCCGAGGCACGGTTGGATCTGACGTCCACCCGCAGCCTAGACAGAAATCCCCGTGCCGTCTCGCTGATGTTCTCTGCCGCCAGGCGCACGTTCTGGTTGCGATAAATCTTGCGCATCCGGTCCTGATCACGGTGCGTGATAACGAGGTCGCAGCGCAGATCGGATTGCCGGTGCAAACGTTTGGCCATTTCCCGAGCCACTTCGCGCGGCAAGGTATGGCTCTCCGAGTCGAAGATTGATGCTGAAAGGTTGGTTGCTTCGTGGGGGTGGACGTCGAGATACTGGTCGACCCCTTCCATGAACTTCACCGCGGCCGACGGTGCGCCAGCCTCAAGCGCCTCTTGGTTCCGCGCTACGCAGTCCGCAGGAACCATCAGGCTGTATCCTGCAAGGTCCTCGACTGCGATCATTGTCATACCGTGGGCGAACACGACCTCTGGAAAGGACCACCGAGAGCGTGCAAGGCGCCGCTCCTGAAAAGCTGCGGATAGATCGGCGCTTCTGGCCGACTTGGACAGGAGGACGGCTTCCACAAAGGAGGCAAGCTCACGAATTTTGGCCCGGCGCTCGGCAAGCCGAAGTGGGTGCCAGGCAGCAAGAATGGCCATTGGCGCAGCCCCGTTGGAGGCCACCACGCCGATCCCGGCAACCAGCGTGCGGATCTCCTGTCCCGCTCGCCCCGTAGTCGCAGGGAGACGACATGCACGGCACAAGGCTCCAAACGCCTCGGCCTGCTCGTCGAGAATGTTTGACGCGAACGCTGCGCCGGCGTCCTCAGCCAGCAACGTTGCAGCCTTGCGATAGGATGCGTCGAAAGCCTCGGCCGCCGCTATCACGGCCGTCACGGTCTCGCCGCCCAGCGTTCGGCTGCGTTCAAGTTCTTGCAGGCGCGACCGAAGATCTCCAAGCAGATCCTCCTGCGGACGGACAACCAGATCGAATGCGCGTCCCTGCTGCCCCTGGGCTACGTCGCTGAAGGAGTTTCGATCGGAGAGGCTGGTCGAGGAGAGGCGTGTATCCTCCCCGCTTGAGCGCTGTGCGAAGTCAAGCGGCCGGAACAGGCTGTCGCCGGCCTTAGCGGCCTTTGCTAGCGCGTCGAGATCGTCGATCAGAGCGAGACTGATCGGTTCATCCTTGGGAGATTTGCCGGGCTGCCACGTGGTCTTGACCCGAGGTGCCTGCCTTGGAGGAGTGCGAAGACAGCCCAGGTCGACCAGATCCTTCGCTTCCATCAGATACAGTTCCAGGTCTATCTTCCGCGCTTCGCTCGCTCCTGCTTCGCCATTGCCCTGATACTTCTCCGCTGCCGCCAGGTCCCACACCACATGCGAACCGAAGAGCGCCTTCAGCGCGTTCAGTTCGAAACAGAAGAGCCGTTGGATGTCAGGATCGAGACCCTCCCAAAAACGGGCCTTGTCGTGCTGTGTTGTACGCACGAGGATCCGCGGCTCTGTCATCTCCACCAACGCCGCGTCGCCCGCGATGATCAGGGCCTCGAACCCCTCGGCAAAGGCGGAAAGAAGATCATGGCCAATGACCTCCTTCGAAAACAGACGTTTCTGCCATGGCTTGAAGAGCTTCACCTCGCGGGACAGGCGCTCCTGCCAGCGATTGAAGAACTCCACCTCAACGTCACGTGGCTCGCGCGGGGTGGTGTTTGTCAGGCTGTTGAGAAGCTCCCGATCCTCCCTGGTGACATCGTGGCCATAGTTGCCTTCGATGAAGCGCAGCGTTTGCCTACCGAGGCTTTCCGTTGAGGTGCTCCGTCCGCCCCCAAACAGGCTGGCGCCGACTCGATCCCAGGACACCTTGCGGCAGAACGCTTCCTGACTATCCCGCCAGTCGCCAGGCAAAATATTATCGGCATCACTGAGGAGGATCCGGACAGCGTCGAGCGCCTCTTTCACCTCAGGCTCATTGCCATGCTCGAACGCCTCCACCCGCGCGCGCACCGCCGTGACATCAACGCGTTCGTGCTTGGGCGTCATGAGCGTGGCGTAAACCCCTGCCTCGAGGCGCGCATCACGAAAGGCTGCCGCGAAATCCCGCGCGCGCGCCTTCTTCGGGTTACCTTCCAGCTTGAAGGCGGGAAGCTTCACGATACCGTCCTTGGGGATCCGCAGGGCTGGCATGGCGTTCTTAATGCGGACATCGACGTTGTAGGCAAATCCTTGGTCGAGAATGGCGCAGATGAAATCGACCCACATCTGAAGATCGAGGCACACCTCGCGGGCGCTGCTAAGCCCTTCAAGAGCGGCCCGAAGGTAGCTGTTGGCCTCTCCCGTCTCGCCCAGTACCCCAACCCATGCCGGGATCTGGTCGATGATCCTCGGCTCATCGATGCGGGAGATCGGGCCAAGTCCGGCGCCAATGCCCTCACGCTCGGCATCCGACGGCGCGAAAACGATGACGTCGGCCGTATCGTTATGGCGCCAGTGAACGGCGGACTCGTCGGAAAGATAGTCGACGTGAACCTTCATGCCCGCTGCAGCCTTTGGGTTCATCTTCAGCAATAAGCTTCGCCCGTGCAGGTTCGCAGGCTTGTTGCGGGCGATCCCATCCAGCGCCTCGGCCGTCAAACCGGCAAGCATGAAGGTAACACGTTGCCCTACCGCCGCGTCGTCCACTGCTCGGCGCACGACGTCCCAGACGATGCGGGCGATCAGATCGCCTCTGCGCGCATAAGGGGCGGAAACCTCAGAAATCGTCGATACGTTCATCCCACTACCTGTACGGGTTCGTTACGAAAGCACAGTCATCCGAAAGCCGCTGCGTCAGCGCGAGCCGCGTCATGCGCGCCTCAAGGGCTGCAAGGTTCGCCTCGTAGCGCTCAACATGGATCCGCCCGAACGCCTTTCGGGCCTCTTCGGGGCCGATGACCAGGCCGTAGCGCCGGTAGAGTTCGGCCACAAAGTCCCGTAATTCGATGGTACGACTGACGTTTGCGAGGATGAGAGCGAAGAGCATCCCGTCGTCGAGAGCGAACCATGGCCCGACCCTTTGTCGCGAAGTCGCTGCTCCCGACGCCTTTGCCAGCGGCAAGAGGTACCTGTAGATGTTGTTCTTGTCGCGCTGCATCGCATGTTCGATGAAGGCTTCTAGTTGCTGCGCCGGCGTCGCGGCATTCCCGCGCTGGCCGTCGCCCTTGGTAAAGCCGAACCTCTCCTGCAGCGCCTGCTTGGCAAGGCCGGGATCGCTGCGCTCCACCGCCATCTTCCAGCGATTGCAGCCCCCAAGCACCCGCTCAATAAAAGCCCTTACAGCACGATTGGCGGCATCCCTATGCAGGTTCAGGTGGACTTTGGCTTCCTCGCGGAGTTGCTGGTTGCCCCCGTCGGTCAGGTCGGCCACGATCGGCACTGGCCGGGATGCCCCGACTTCATCCTGTGCCCTCTCCGCGAGATAGCCGATGAGGTTGAGCCCCGTGATGCGGAAGAGCGGCTCAAATAGGTGACCCTCTGGCAGGCGATCGCACATCAGGACGTTCAGCCAATCCTCGGCGAGGCGATCATAGGCAGGCAGCGTTAGATGCGGCAAATATCCGATCTGAGTATTTGACGCTCCGGTGTCACTAGGATCGGACAGGGCGTGCGCGATCCGGTTCATCGGATCATTTTCGCTGAGCAGTCGCTTACTGATCAGCCCGCTCACCTCGGAGGCCCGCGATGAGCGGTTCAGCATCAAATAGACGAGTTCGCCGCCACGGCCAAAGAAGCGTCGGTCGGCGGACCAGCTGCCGCGCGCCTCTCGCATGTCGGTGCAAATCATGTCCGGTCCGGTTACGGCGAGGAAGCGCGAGGTCCACCGTCGATTGTGCATCACATCGAGTTCGCGCGACTGCAGCAGCCGGACCGCTTGGCGCAGAGCGTTTATATCTCGGGAAAATCTGTCGTCGAGATAGGCGAAGGCGTCGTGCACCGTCCCGGCGCCGGGCTCGCGCTGCCCCTCCCCGAATTGCGTGTTGACCCGTTTCTTCCATTCCTGCCATTTCTCATGATCCGGAATGGCGGTGTCCTCGATCACCTGTTCGAGATGCCGATCCTGAAAGAGCAGGAACCGCATCTTGCGCCGGTGGGGCAGAGCATAGTGGAAAGTCTCATGCGCGTCCGGCTTTGGCTGAACACTGCCCAGAGCGGTTGCAGCGCAGACCGCCAAGGTCTCCAGAACAATCATAAACGGCTCTTGCTCCTGCATGAAGCGGTGGCCGTGAATGAGCTCCTGCACGCGCATGTCGGAGCTGTCGAGGACGTTCGGCGGCGGCGGCAGTCTGATCGTGGACAAGCTGTTCATCACCATGAATCTCCCTCGGCCATGATGGCAACTCCATGCTCCTGCAGGTTGCCGTCTACCATCTGCACCTCCTTAGGCATTGGTGCAATCCCGTTGAACGCCTGCGGGACCGCGGTCGCAACCCGGAGTTGGAACCGCTCGACCTCACGCTGGCATTCGGAGGAAAAGCTGGCCGGCAGCGCACCGTCGGCGATCCGAAGCAGGCACTCAACGAGAGTCGGACGTAGTGCAAGGATCACTGTGAGATCCTCCCGCCCCTGGGTGATAAGGTGGATCTCTGGTGGCCGTCCGTTGTCAGAGGGACCCGTGCGGTGCTTGCCCGGCAGATGGAACGTCACCGTGCTCGTCCCGCCGGCGCGAGGACGGCCGGCGTGCTGTACCAAAAGGGGGATCTCGCTACCCATGTAGACACCGGACGGCGCCGTTACCCACAGCCGGTCATCTGTAATGGTCATCTCGCCGGTCATCATTCGGTTCAACCCGCGCAGCAGCCGGCGGGCAATCGACTGCGGCATGCCTAGGCCGAGGAGGCCGTCGACCATGGTAACGTAGTCCGAGCCATGTTTGAACACGGAGAGGTTCCATGGGCTGCGGCGCGGGTTCGACGTAACATCGGCACTCTGTGGATCAAGGGCGAAGAACAGCCGCCGCCGCTGATCGACCATAGCGCGCTGGAAATCACTTGAATGGCGAGCCGGGTCACCCCGATACATCTCGCGGACGGACGTGAAGATGCGCTCCCCATACCAAGGGCAGTCGGGCAGGCTGTCGTTGCCCCACAACAGGCCGTGGTCGAAAGTATTGTTGGTCTCGAAGCCGATCTGAAACTCACTGAGCACGGTGAACGCGCCATACTGCCGGCGCTCGCGCTCAGTCAGGTTTACCCCGAACGCGTTAGCGTAGGGGTTGGTCGATCCATAGTCGTTCTCCCGCGCGCGCCTCTGCGCCTTCTGACACGTCAGGAGGGTCGAGCCCTGTCGTGCATCCCCGAGCAGGATATTGACGGTCAGCAGGATCAGCTGCCGGATCGACAGATGCCGCCCGTCTGCGGCCGCCATGCGGATCATGTCCTTCAGGCGAGCGCGCATCGATGCGGGGTCCTTCCGCCGCAGGATGTCGCGGTTGCAAAGGATTGGGCATGGATTATCGCTGTCCGCGGTCACCGGACAGCCATCGCACGATCCCCACCCGGCATGTTCCACCACACCGTCGAGGATCTGGTCAATAAGGTGACGATGCGACTGGCGCGACATATTGATCAGCAAGAACTGTCCGTCTGGATCGTCCCGCTCGTCGCTGCGTAGCATCTCCGCAATTCGGTCGTGAAGGGCAGCCTCATCGCGATCGCGGAAGAACTTCAGCAGATGTCCGTCGTTGACGCAGATGACGAAGACATCGGAGCTCTCGCCGGTCAGTGCAGCCATGATGTCGGGGAAGATGCGGGTCTTCTCGGCCTCGTTGAGTTCACTTAGGTCCTTGATGAACCGAACCGATCGGCCCGAAGGTAAGGGCTGGGGCAGAGAATAAATCTTTTGCGTGTTGGTCCAAACGCGTGCCTCGCCGGACAGCGCCTGTGCCACTTTCCGCGCGGTGTAGGTCTTACCGTCTCCGGCCGTCCCGGTAAGAAACACGCACTTAGGTTCGGCAGACTGCAGCATCCCGACCAGTTCGGCCGTGAGCGGTTGGTCAATCTGTAGGGCCGCACAGCCGGTCCTTGCGGCCGCCTCTACAACAAACTCGTCGTAGAGGTTGTTCGAGGATGCCTGAGGGCCATAGGAGGCCAAGAATTCAACCAGGTTATTGCTCGTCATCGCGGCCTCACAGGTGGCAGATGGCGCATCCGTCTTCCGGCTCGCCAATGGGGGTTGCATAGCGTTCGCGGAGCTTCTCTAGCTCCTCGAGCGACCGTGTCTGCGACCATGTAAAGCACCGCCCGTTTGCCTTGGGCGCCTCGTATGTCTTCGCCGCTTCGAACAACTCGGGATGGCGCTCCTTCAACCCTTGCCATTCCCCGACTTGCTGGTAGAAACAGAAGTAGCACCCCGACCGCGACCGCCAGTCGTAATAGGGCGGCAGCCCAAGCCCGCAGCCCAGCAGCAACTCCCGGACATCGTCAAGGCCGAAGCCGATGTCCTTGAGCGGATAGACCGGCACGATGTTATTGCGGTTGGACAGCACAACCGGTTTGGCGCGCCCCGTCTCCACCCCATCGTCGTCACTCGCCTGAGCCGGTTTGGCCGCAGCGCCGCGAAAGCCTTCCCGGTTCTCGTCGGCGCGGATGCCAATGTAGGAATAGGCCTCGTCGCCGCCGACGAAATGCTCAAACGGCTTGATCTTCAGCATGCGCGTGCACCAGCGCGCCTGCGGGTTAGGCAGGAAGCCCGAGTAGACCTCGTTCAGCAGCACATCGAAGGGCGACCGCCGCCCGGCTTTCGAGCGGACCTGCAACTCGGGCAGGTCGAGTGCCGTTAGCCGGTTAACCTGCACCCCGAAGATCGCTTCGAACCGGCGCAGATAGCTGTAAGTCTCAGGCAACTCGGCCCCGGTGTCCGTGAACACAAACTCCAACGGCAGGTCACCGTGATGCTCGAGCATGTAGACCGCCAGCGCGGTAGAGTCCTTGCCGCCACTCAGCGGAATGATATGACGTCGTGACCGATCCTGCACCGCGTCAGAAAGACTAGTTGGTGTCATGACGCCCCCTTATAAATTTCATCCAAATACTTGATCAGGCGCGCATTCCCGATCTTGGCACCGTAAACGTCAAAGATTGTGGCCAGCTTGTTGCGCAGGAACGGCTCGAATGCATCGCTGCCGTCCGCGTGCTCTAGGACCGCGTCTTCGATCCGCACGACAGCCTTCTCAAGTCGATCACGAAAGATGTCGGCCGTCCTGTCGTCCCAGGCCTCGAAGCCCTCGCCGCAGAGAATACCACTCAATTGGGTGACAAAACCTCGCTCGCCCCTGGGTACGTTGACGGCAGTGCGGGCCCGTGCGAGCACACCTCTCGCCTCGTGATCGAGGGCGCGTACCGCTTCGTCGGCAAGAGGGACGCAGGCTGCCCACTTAGATGCGGCGTCAAGCAGAGAGCGCGGGCTACCTCTGAGGCGGCGGCAGAAAATCGCTGCGGCGACGTCAACCGCGCGGTCGGCAAATGCAGAAGATACGCTTTCGATCTGACGCACTGCTGTCGCGACCCCCTCGATCGTCGCCGCGTTCAAGGCCGGTTCTCCGAGCACCCGAGGAAGTTCCCGGAACAGGAAGTCTACGGGATCGAAGGCCTTCTTGCGCAACAAAGGTTGGAGAAGATCTGCGTTCTCACCCAAGCCTCGAGTGCTCAGTGCCGTGGGTGGAAGGCCGCCTCGCCATTCCAACAGCGCATCGTAAAAGCCTCTCAGAAGGTCAGGCTCCTGCGGATCAAGGTCTCCCACGAGACATCGGATCATCTTCTCAAGGTTGCGCGACTGGCTTCGCGTAAGCGCAGGCACCTCCAGCTCGAAGCGCTTTGGCTCCTCGCACATCTTTTCGATCAGGCTCGGCTGGACATCATCAACATACCGCGCGCGGCCGTCGACGACTTCCCGTAGAGCCAAGGCCCTGCCAAATGCGACCATACCCGCCGTCAGCAGGAGCGGCAGCACACCCTCCCGAAGCCCGATAGGCGGAGCTGTCAGTCGATCTATAAGGTCCTCTACGCTCTTGGGTTGATCAGAGGGATCGACGAAGAACCGCTCGATCTCCCTCCACACATGCTGCATGGAGAGGTCACCTAGCTCTGAGGGCACGCGCCACCGCCAAGCGCCATCGCTGCTGGCGTAGAGGCCGGTACGCTCAAGGACGGTGCGGTAGAGCGAGGCGTCGGCCGATGTGGCGCCCCCATAGCCGAGTGCGCGGATACCGGTGCGTTCAATAATCGCAAGCATGCAGCGTTTGCGGGCCGAACGCGTGACCGCGGAGACCTTGCGCCGCACGACCTGTTCGTTCGCGATTTTTGGGGTCTGGGGGAACCGGGTTTCGAAGAGGCGGGAGAGGATCTCGCCCAGGGTACCGCCCTCGGCGAAGCTGTGGAGTGTCGGGCCAGACAGCCAGACGACTTCGCCACGATCGGGGTTCATCAGCCGCTCGAGGCTCTGGCGCAGCGCGGCCTCGGCCTCGGCCTTCAACTCTTTCAGCTCGCGTTCGACCAGCGGGTCGGTGGCGAGCAGCTCGCGGCGGTCGAGAAGCACCTCCAGCGCTAAGAGTTCGGCGAGGATCGAGCCGACCTCGGCTGAGCGACGGGGCAGCGCCAGGATGAGATGGGGCGGCAGGGCGCGGGCGAGTTCCACAAGATCAGGCCGGTCCGCAGTAGCGTCGATGACGAGGGCCACCAGCGCATCCTCGGCGTCGGCCTGTTTCCGCAGGGCCTCCAACCCCGACGCCGAGGTTAGGTCGCTGGCGCGCACGAAGCGGGCCTGGGCGAAGCGGGTGATCCCGCGGGCGTGATTGTAGGGCGGCGCAGTGTAGGAATCAGGCGCGAACATTTGCTCTAGCGCCGCCACTGGGTCGCTGTCCATCGCAAGCCGCGCAGCCTCTTCGGCCACCATCTGCCCGAGATCGATATCGGCCCCGTGCCAAATCGATATGTCATCCAAACGGCGACGATGGAGGAGCAATTTGCGCGCCACAAGCGCCTCGATAACGACCTCAATGTCGTCGGGCGGCGTGTCGGTGCCCTCTGCCACAGCATAGACCAGCCGCGAGCGCGGCAGCTTCAGTCGCTCCGCGCTGCGTCCGAGCTGCAGGAGCGCCGCAGTCTTGACGACCTGACGTTCAAGGTCGGTCTCGGTACGCGACAGCGCCGTCTCGGCCTCTACGAAGCGGCGATGGGTGCCACCAGGGCCAGTGTCCGAGCGCATCGCCGGGGCGAAGAAGTCATAAAGCGCATCGACTCCCAGCGAGGTGCTGGGCTCGTCCGCCGCCGCAACATCGGCAAGGAATCGGAACATCGTCCTTTCGGCCTGCGCGACCTGCGCCGCGAGGCTTGGCAAGACCTGGAGCGCTGCCGGCGTTAGTGGAGCGGTGCGAACGAGGATTTCTGCTAGCCGTGCATCATCTGTGACATCCGAGAAAAAGCCTGCGGCTCGGGCGCGTCCTATGGCTGCTGCGTCAGGCGCGGACCGGCACCCGTTCAGAGCCTCGGCAAGCATCTCCAACGCGTCCACACCGTCGTCGATCAGACTCAGCGTGTCGAACCTACCCTCGATTTTCTTCCAGGCAGACTGGGTGGTCTCAGATGCCCTGCGAGTGTAGTGATACACACCCTGGTGCATGAGCGTGGTCAGCGTGACCCGGGGCTCCGACCGTCGTACGGCCCATTCGGCCAAATCCTGTACAGCCAACAGATCCTCTGGGCGGCCCTCGCGGACTAGGGTCTCCAGATGCTGGCCGAACTCGTCCCAGACGATGGCGATCCGCGCAATGCTGCCTTGGCGGGCCTTCCGTAGGATCTCAGTCAGAACCTTGTCCAGCGGACCGCTCTTTACCCCCGCGCGTTCGGACAGCACGGCAGCAAGGTCAGGACAGGCGCCGTGCAGGAGCAGCACAAGTGTAGGTCCGGAGGCCTCGGCCGCAGCCGCAGCGAGATCTGGATCTACTAGGACGATACGCGCGCGCAGGTCACGGGCCGTGGATGGTTCCCCTGCAATCAGGGTGATCCCGGCGAGCGCCGCGAGCGATTTTCCAGCACCGTACGGTGCGACCACATGGGTGGCCGTGCTCCGCTCCAGCCCACAAACGGCACGCACCACCTGCAGCGTCTTGCGCGTGGGGCGGTAGGCCGCGATCACGTCCTCTCGCGTGCGGTCGTCCGCGATATTGATCGAGCGCAGGACGTTCATGCCGCCTCCCGTGCCGCGCCAATGCGGTCGTAGAAGCGGCGCGCCCACGTCGCCGCAGTCGCGCTTGGCAGGAAAATAGAGCGCTCCCCAGCTAGCGTGCGGACACTCAGGACGGGTGCCCCTAGGTCCCGCTCCCCACTGACCGCAAGTTCGAGCAAGGCCTCACGCGACCGGCCCAGCATTGCCGCAGCGCGTGTCACTGACGCGCTGCCGATGCTGATGTCCTGCAACACACCCTCACGCAGGTCGTTGCACGAGTGGCTCATGTGGAGCGCCGACAGGACCAGGCCGAGGGCCTCCGGCGGAGTTGGCGTCGGCTCGGAGCGCTCGAACCGGTCCGCTCCACGCAAATGCCGCCACAGGTCAAGCCGATGGAATGGCGAACCAAGATTGTCCTCTGGGTCGATCCGCGGCCGCGGCACCGGCACAGCCCAAGTCTGCATCACCGCAGCCACCTCGCGCTGTATCGTTTTGATCGCCGGCGCCTTGCCACGGGCCGGCGAGAGTTCGCGCAGAAGCGTTTCGGTCAGTATGGTCCTGTCGCAGCGCTCCGGCCGTCGCGGGGCAAAGAACCAAGGCAATGACGTCTTCATCCCGCAGGTCATGGCACTGGCATGTACCAGCCACCACGTGCCCAGACGGACCATGTAGGGGTCATGCTCCACCACCGCGGTGCCGAGAGGCGTTAGTTCCAGAGGGCCATTTCGGCTAGCCCGTATCGCAAGACCCGTGGCGTCGAGCCACCAACCGATCGACTTAGCCATATTGCGGCCAACCCCCAGGCGGTCGGCTGTCTCAGGAGCCGAGAACACGCCCGCGCCATCGTCGTGCAGGTGCAGAAGGCCCTTCGTCAACCAGCCCGGACGGGGATAGAAGGTTTCATGTCCGCCAAGCTTCATGCCAGACCACCCATTACTTCGCGGAGAAACAGCGTCTCCTCTGCCATAATTTGCGCCGCAATTTCGACATCCGCTTCCATTGTGTCGACGGACACGGCTACGCGGAGGCTGGCAAAGGCCTCCTCGTGTGACCGTCCCATCGCCAAGAGCGTCCGCGATGGCTCTGGTTGCCCAGAGGAACAGGCCGAAACCTGTGAGCAGAGGATGCCGCGCGTCTCAAGCCGGGCCACCAGCGCCATGCCATCCACGCCGGGAATGGTCAGATTGCTCGTGTTCGGCACGCGCGGCGCATCCGCGCCATTGATGCGCACCTCGGGGAGCGCCGCCGACACCTGAGCCTCGAACTGATCTCGCAATTGCGCCATCTGTGCAATCGCCCCGGACAGATTTCGATGGCGGAATTCGCAGGCGATGCCAAGGCCGACGATGCCCGGTACATTCAGTGTGCCGCCTCTCCAACCACGTTCTTGCCCGCCACCAACCGCAATTTCCACCGGCGGCAACCCTTCTGGCTGCACCAATACACCAATTCCTTTCGGCCCGTGCAGCTTGTGACCAGACAAGGTCAGATAAGCCGCATCGTCTGCCTTCAACGCAACCCGCCCTACCGCTTGAGAGCCATCGACCAGACAGACCGCGCCATACCGCTCTGCCACGGCCTTGATCGCTGCCAGATCCTGCAGCACGCCGGTCTCGCCATTGGCCCAAGCGAGAGCGATGAGTTTCGGCCCATTGATGCTGTTTAGCGCTGTCTCGAGTGCATCCAGCCGCCAGCGTCCGGCCTCATCGAGCTGCACCAACCGCACCAATTGTGGCTTATGCTGAAAATAAAGCCCCGCCACCGCGGGATGCTCTGCGGTCGAGGTTACCAGCGCCGCCCCCAGCTTGGAATGGTGCCGTAACACCGCTTCGTTTGCTTCGGTCGCGCCAGAAGTGAACACAACTCGCTCGGCCCGCACACCGAGAAACCCTGCCACCTGTTCACGCGATGTTGCCACTGTCCGTGCCACCGTCTGCCCAAACCCATGGACGCTTGACGGGTTTGCCCAATCGGTTTCCAACGCCCGCATTACGGCTGCTACAACCTCCGGCGCAGGTCGTGTGGTAGCGTTATTGTCGAGATAAACCATAGATGAATGCATGCGTATTGATTTAGGTTATTAGTAAATAGACTAAGGCTAGTTGAGCGTACTCATCACCGTGTCCTGATTTAAAAGCGCGATCTGCTGACCTCGGGAGGGCTGTGCTCCGGGGGTAGGGCCCAGCCCCAACGGTGAAGCGCATGATAGAATAGCGCACGACGGAGCTTTATCTTGGCTTTTCCATCCTTCATGCCATAGTCGAGTGCGATGATCCTCGCTTGGGTTTCCGAGATAGCAGTCCGCGTCAGGCTAAAGGAACCTCGGCTTGAATTTTGAGCCGCAGATATACGTCCGCGCGCTTTTGTCATAGAACATATTGTCCGGGGCGAAGCCGACGTAACGGTTCAGGTCGGCGGACGCCTGGTTCACCGAGACCCCGAACTGATCCATCAGATCACTACGGTTCACCTGTCCCTCCCAGAACAGACGGAACTCTAAGAACTTGAGACGCTGCTCGACGCCCCAACGAAGCTCCGACATATTGTTTTCCATCACGGCTCGGGCGAGACGTACGGTGACTATGCGCGCCCACTTTCTGGGTTGAGCAAAATTAGCCGATGAAGGAGAATCTCGCAATCAAAATACATCACAAAGCAGAGTTTTAGCGTATGTCTCGTAAACGCTACCCCAACGTCCATACCGGAACATGGTTTGCGACCCTTGCAAGACGAGAGGGGGAGGTGGATTCGAGGACGGGCGGATCGCTCTTCAGATTTGAGGTTCTCGAGAAGCGCGTCGCGGGGCGTTGTTGCGCTAATCGGTTGAAGGCCGATTTTTCCCTATCTCGCTCTGCGTTTAGCCCACAGCTGTGATCTCGGCAGTGCCGAGAGCATTATATTTGTTTATAATGGCAATGCAGATCTGGACCTCGGCGGTCTGTCGATCCGGGTGGCGGGAGGCGATGCGATCGCCGAACGCCTTGAGGCAGTTCATCCGCGCCTCGACCCGACTTCGGACGTGGTAGCCGACCGAGCGTTTCCAGTTGGCGCGTCCCAAGCGTCTTGTCTCATGCAGTATGTCGTTGCGGGGGCGGGGGGCCGGACAATCCTCTTTCCAAGCGCGACCGTTCCGGCGGAAGGGGATGCGCGCTACCGCGCCCTGCTCGACGATCGCAGCATGGCATCGTCTGGTGTCGTAGGCGCCGTTGGCCGTGACCGAGCCGATCTCTTCGCCCCCGGCAATCCAAGTCCACGGGCGGCGCACCGTGCTCGAATGTCATGTTTAGGAGGGAGGGGCAGCTCCGGCAGGCGTGCCCGGTTTTGTTCGTAAGTGGCGGCCCGCGCGAAATTCGAACAAACTTTTGAAAGATTCGTCTACTGGCCATGTCATATGAGCAAATGCTAATGGCTGGCCCTTGTCAGAAGGCATCCCTCGGTGCTTCGCTAATGACCACTATCCAAAACCTGCGATTGCCATGCCGCGCTTCCCGCCCCCGCAACCCGCTCGACGCGACTCGGGCTCTTCATGATACGCTAGCGATGTCGGACAATCCGAAGCTGGGGAGGGACGGAGGCAGAGGATACTGCCATGTCCACAGATTTCCTCCCGATTGTCCGGCCGGATCATCCGGCGTGGAACAAGGGCCGCATCATAGGGCAGAAACGGCCGCTGTTGCCCAAGCATGTTTGGTCGATCCGGGTTCGTCTTGAAATGTCCGGCAACAAGCGTGATCTCGCGCTGTTCAACATGGCCATCGACATCAAACTGAGGGGGTGTGACCTTGTTTGCCTGAAGGTTCGAGAAGTCTTTGTTGCTGGCAGGGCCAAAGATCGCGCGTCGGTTACGCAGAGCAAGACCGGAAAACCGGTTCGCTTCGAGATCACCGAGACCACGCGACAGTCGCTCGAGCGTTGGATCATGGATCCAGAGATGATCTGCAGCGATTATCTATGGCCGAGCCGCCTACATGCCAGCGAGCATCCTTCTACCCGCCAGTATGCCCGCATCCTTCGCGGATGGGTCCTGTCGATCGGTCTCGAGCCGAGCGGTTATGGCACGCATTCGATGCGGCGGACGAAAGTCGCTCAGCTCTACAAGAAGACAGGAAATCTCAGGGCCGTTCAGCTTCTGTTAGGCCACACCAAGATGGACAGCACTGTGCGTTATCTGGGTGTCGATCTGGATGACGCGTTGGCGCCCTCTGAAGGAGTTGACCTGTAAGGATGTCCGGCCGCCGCTAACGCGATGGCCGGATGCTCAGCTCGCCAAGGTGCCAGTGACAGGGCATGCGCGTCGAGCATCCACTTTGTTCGCGTGGATCCAGCACATGTTCGCGGAATACAACTTGAGCGAACACGTGCTCCATGTCATGTTAAGAAAAGCCGATTTATCGAACACGTTAATGATCTTATGTTAACACCGACATACGTCCTGCCGGGGTTGCCTCCACCAGTCGATCTGGAGACCGTGCGGGTCCTGAAAAGTCTGAACCGTGCGTCACGAGCGTTGGCGAACCTAAAGGGCCAGGCCAGAACAATACCGAACCAAGGTATCCTGATCGATACCTTGGCGTTGCAGGAGGCAAAGGCCTCCTCCGAGGTCGAGAACATCGTCACGACGCAGGATGAGCTGTTCCAGGCGGACGTGTTTCCCGACGACCCACGGTCACCGGCGGCCAAGGAGGTTGCGCGTTATCGCGATGCCCTGCGGCTTGGGCACCGGAGGCTGGTCGAGACGGGTGGCCTCGTCCCGAATTCGACCCTCATCGACATGTTCCGCCTGCTGAAGGATCGCGATGACGCCTTCCGGGTGACACCAGGCACCGCGCTGAAGAACGAGCGGAGCGGGGAAACGGTCTTCGTCCCGCCGCAGGACGCCAACGAGATCATCCGCCTGATGACCGGCCTCGAGCGGTTCGTGAACGACGACGAGCGGTCCGACCTTGATCCGCTGATCAAGATGGCGCTCATCCATCACCAGTTCGAAAGCATCCATCCTTTTGCGGACGGGAACGGGCGGATCGGGCGTATCCTGAATGTGCTCTACCTCACGCGGACGGGCTTGCTGGACATTCCGATCCTCTATCTCTCGCGCCACATCACCCGGCACAAGGGCGACTATTATCGACTTCTGCAAGCCGTCCGGGACGACGGTGCGTGGGAGGACTGGGTGATCTTCATGCTGGATGCCGTGGCCGACACGGCCATCACCACCGCCGAGCTGGTCGAGGGTATCGGGACGCAAATGCGAGACGCGAAACATCGGCTTCGCTCAGAGTTGCCGAAAATTTACAGTCAGGACCTGCTCAACAACCTGTTCCGGCACCCCTACACTCGGATCGACTACGTCCAAAGCGAACTCGGCATCACGCGTCAGACGGCCGCACGTTATCTCGACACGCTCTCCGAGAACGGGTTCGTGGAGAAACATCGCGCCGGCAAGAGCAACTACTACATCAACATATCTCTTGTGCGATTGCTCATGAGGGTGTCCGAGGGCACCTGAGATGGCGCCGCTCAACGAGGAGCTGAGCGGCTCAGCCCAAATGTTTCCAAACTCCAAGTAGCAAAAGGTCTTCCATGGCTGTCAAATCCACGTTGCACCCCCGCAACCAGCACAGGGAGGGGTATGACTTCGCACGCCTGATGGCGACATCACCCGGGTTGGCGGCCTTCACGATGAGAAACCCGCGCGGCCAGCTCACGATCGATTTCTCGGACGCAGCCGCGGTTCGCATGCTCAACCGCGCGCTCTTGCTGACGCACTACGACATCGATTTCTGGGAAATTCCGGCGACGTATCTGTGCCCTCCGATACCGGGCCGCGTCGATTACATTCATCATCTCGCGGATCTGCTGGCCGAGAGCAACGGCGGGCAGATCCCGCGCGGCCACGACGTCAAGGCTCTGGACATCGGGACCGGTGCCAGCCTGGTGTATCCGCTGACCGGCCAGCATGAATACGGCTGGGGCTTCACGGGCGTTGACATCGATCCGGTCTCGCTCAGATCGGCGCGTCAGATTTGCCAGAGAAATGGTCTGAACATCACGCTCCGACAGCAAAACAATTCGGAGAATGTCTTCAGGGGCGTGATCGGGCGCGACGACATCTTTCATGTCACCCTGTGCAATCCGCCGTTCCATGCGTCCCCCGAGCATGCCGACAGGGGTAGCCGACGCAAGTGGCGCAACCTTGGGAAGGGGGACACAGGCAAGCTGAACTTCGGGGGGCAAAATGCCGAACTGTGGTGCCCGGGGGGCGAGATCGGCTTCATCGCGAGAATGATCGAGCAGAGCAGAGATTTTGCCGACCAGTGTCTATGGTTCACCTCGCTGGTGTCCAGAAACGACAGCCTCAAGCCCCTCTCACGGATGCTGTCCAAGGCAGGGGTCGCAGAGATGAAGATCGTCGAGATGGCGCAAGGACAGAAGACAAGTCGCTTCATTGCTTGGACCTACCACGCTGAAAGGAAGCGCTCCTTGTAGGCGAACGGTTCAGTAGCACGACGATCGCGAGTGTCGGCACTTGATGCCGGATGGACCTCGACACAGCACAACATGCAGATCATCTCAGAGCAGGACCCTAAAACGACGCGACGTCCAGCGGCAGCTTCTTCATGTGGCGTCCTGCTGTCGTTCTTGTGCAGGTGCTGGCTCCACAAATCCACACGGCATCGCCAGCTTAGTGCTGGTACTGAACCGCTCGTAACCGGCCGCTTTGTCAGGTCGTAGCAGATGCCGCACTGCACTGCCGCCGGTCAGCTTACTGCCCGCGCGAGCCGTGGGCAGGGTGATCACCGAGCCGCGCTCGGATGACTGCTTTGCCAAGTCCGCCGCGGGCGCGATGCCGCGGTGCCGTCAGACCGCTTCCCGCCCTTCATGACCGTGACGGGTTACGGACTACGGAGATTGTCGGGACGGCAGGTGGTTTGTGTGATGGGCAAGAATTTCTGGAAGCGAGCTCCCGCAACCAAACAATCTCAAACCTCCCCAACCGGGAGGCTTTTTGCATTCCAGGCACTAGGACTGAGATGGATCGCCCCACGCCCCACGCCCCACGCATAGGGCCATCAGTCTGTATGTTCCGTCGCCATAGGTGACAGCTAAACTTGGATAAAGCCGTGTAGTGGCGGACCAAGCAGAGCCCGCAAGGCGGGTGCTTCGGTACACTGCTGGCTCACTCTCAAATCACCCGCTCGATCGTCCAGTACAGCCCCATGGCTGCGATCGCGCAGGACGCGGGGACGGCGATGCGCGCGCGGTACCAAGGTTTGCGTCCGAAGGGCAGGCCCAGTACCAGAAACGCCAGAGCGATCACGCAAAGCTGTCCCAGCTCCACGCCGAGGTTGAAGCCGATCAGCCCCGTGACGAACTGACCCGCATGCAGCCCCACATCGCTGAGGACCGAGGCGAAGCCCAGCCTGTGCAACAGCCCAAAACCGAAGACGACGCCCACGCGCGCATAGGTGACCGTCCTGCGCTTGGCGAAGATCGCGTCCACCAGCTTGCTGTGATCCCATATCACGCAGGCCAGATCACGCTCTAGATCGGCCCGTCGCGTGACGCCTGAAGCCCGAAGCCGATTGAGCTCCGCGACATATTCCTCGCAGAAGATCCGTACCGCTGCCTCGTACATCAGGCGATGCTCCAGCGCGGTCAGAACCCGCGCCTCCAGATCCTTCCGGGTGATGATCACCATATTGGTGCAGATTGAATAGCCCCGAGTTTCTTAGACGCCTTCACGTCTCATCATCTGCTGCCGCTCGAACTCAGCGGGCGACAGCATTCCGTTTCTCGCGTGCTTACGTCTCGGGTTGGACTTGCCCGGAAAATGTGGAGAGCACCAACTGATGAACCAGGAGGTGTTCTATGGGAAACGGGAACAGACCGACGCCGGAGTTTCGGCGTGAAGCGGTGCGGCTGGCACTGACCAGCGGTCGGACGCGACGAGAGATCGCGGAGGATCTGGGCATTGGCCTGTCGACTTTAACGCGATGGCTGAGCCAAGAACGTGATGTCGATGCACGGAACGAGGTTTCTGCCGATCTGCACGCCGAATTGAAGCGGTTGCGGCGTGAGAATGCGGTCCTGAAGCAGGAGCGCGACATCCTAAAAAAAGCCGCGGCCTTCTTCGCGAAAGAGGGAAGTCGATGACCTTCGGCTTCATCAAGGCGGAGAAGGCCAGCGTCCCGATCAGCCAGATGTGCCGTGTTTTTGGGGTCAGCCAGAGCGGCTTCTTTGCTTGGCAGGACCGTCCGGCTTGTCGTCGCCAGCAACAGGACATGGTCTATCTGGCCCATATCCGGACGGCCTTCGCCCTGTCGAACGGCACCTATGGTAGTCCCCGCATGCAGCGCGACCTCGCGGATGAAGGGCACGAGATCGGGCGGCGCCGCACGGCACGTCTAATGCGCGAGAACCAATTGATCGCGCGGCAAAACGGCGATTCAAACGGACAACAGACAGCGAACATTCCTGGCCTGTCGCGCCCAACCTGATCGCGCAGGACTTCACGGCGGACGGCCCGGACCAGAAGTGGGGTGCGGACATCTCCTACATCTGGACGGCAGAAGGCTGGCTTTACCTCGCGGTCGTACTGGATCTCTTCTCCCGGCGCGTCGTCGGTTGGGCCACGAGTGATCGCCTGAAGCGTGATCTCGCTGTAGAAGCCCTGCGACGCGCTCTGATGGCTCGCAACCCTGCGTCGGGACTGGTTCACCATTCCGACCGCGGATCGCAATATTGCTCTGTCAACTATCAGGCCCTGCTCCGAAAAAGGGGCATCCTGATCTCGATGAGTGGGCGCGGGAACTGCTACGACAACGCGATGCTCGAAACGTTCTTCAAGACCATCAAGTCGGAGCTGATCTGGCCGGTCGCATGGCAATCCCACCAGCAGGCCGAAAACGCCATCGCCAGATACATCGACGGGTTCTATAACCCCGTCAGGCAACATTCATCGCTCGGCTTCCAAAGCCCCATCGCCTTCGAGCGAAAGGACACGGAAGTGAGCTAAACACTCTCCACAAAAGCCGGGCAAGTCCACACCAGCACCTACTCTAAAACGTAGACATTCAGTATGTCGATGGGCTCGCCGTCGATCGTCCAACTCTCACCATTACCCTCAATTTCCGCGAAGCCATAGCTATCGAGCAGTTCCAGCCGGTTCTCGCTCGCGCCATGCTTCAGGACGGTATAGTGGTCAAACTTGTCCGAAGGACGTTTGAAAAAGATGATCGCCCCTTTTTCTGCTGCCTTGACGAGGCGGGCGGGTGTCGGCGCGTTCTCTTGGGATGCGCGCATATCAAAGCACCCCAGCAACCAAAGGACATCGGTACGGTAAACACCTTTCGTTGCGGTCGCAGCGACGCTGCCGTCAGGCGCATCGTCAATGGCTTGCACGAGCTTATTAAAGTCTGCGCTGGCACCCTTAGGGTCTTTGATTTTTCCCTCGGAATGCCGTAAATTAATCACTGCATAAAGGCTGCAAAAATGATCGAGATCACCTTGCTGCATCGGGAAACTAATCTGTCTCATGAAAAGCCGGTCCTTGATCAATGATCCATTGTTTGAGGCTACATTATAAGCTCGCTTTGCGCGTCGTTGCAAGGCTAGGCTGATACAAGTTTAGGATATCCGATAATCACGTTGCAATTTGCATTCCTCGCTGACGATTGTCCCGTTCTGTGTAATCCGGCGAAGAGGGCGGAACTGGCGGCGTTGTGGACGTTTAAAAATAACGGCGACAGGTAAATATTTCGCCTATCGTCATGCATCGCTGATGCTCTACTTGTTTTTCTTCCGTGTAACTTGCATCTTTGGTGGGACGGCGGAGAGATGTGATGGCATATTGCGTGCCGCTGACACATGGGATCAGATCGAGAGAGGATCCGGCATGGCTTATCAGCGGGAGTGGCTCGATAGAACGGGAGCACCATATTTGCTTTCGGTTATTCTTGATAGACTCGGGGCGATGGACGAGGCGTTCGTCAGCTATGGGGAAGCTGCTAAGATACTTGAGCGTGAACTGAAGACGCCAATGATCTTCAGCCTTCACATCGGAAGTGTCGCCGGCACGATGATGACCGAGATCCTATCAGTCGCGAAGGATGCCCCTCCGATCAATGCGCTGATTACGGGCACGACCGGAATCCCCGGATCGGGCTTCGCTTGGTATCATGACAATCTGTGGCGCGCGAAGCGGGGCAAGACGTGGGAGCGGCTGGACAACGATCAAAAGCTCGCCGTGGTGAAGGATATTCGCGAGGCGGTCAGGGGGCATGACAACTGGGATCGGGTCTTTGAGCAGGCCTTCGGCGCTCGCCCCATACTTTTTAACCAAAAAAGATTCACCGAGCAAGATGGGAAGCCGCTTGAAAAAATGTTATCGGGCGGCAAAGGCGAAAGCGAGCAACACCGTCGACTGAAGGAATGGGCGCGCGATAATCCGGCAAAGATCGGCCTTCCTCCAGGGTTCGAAGGGAAAGTCCAGAGCGACCTGCTGTCCGGTGACCGGATCGACGTCCTGTTTACGAAGGGCGAGGAGTTCGCTGTTGTCGAAGTGAAGTCTTGTCTGTCAAGCGATGACGACCTCCGCCGCGGCATCTACCAGTGCGTGAAGTATCGGGAGGTGATCCGAGCGACGCGCCTGCCGGTCGAGGTGGAAGTGCGCGCAATCCTTTTGTCAGAGCGAGAATTGCCGTCAGAACTTGCGGCCAGAGCAAAGCTTCTTAGCGTGACGTCACGCGTTCACAAGATGAATCCATGACCACGTTCCGCCGCCTCAAATGTCATCTAAGAGACCTTGTTTGAAATGAGGCATTTCAACGGACAGTAAGGCGACCTAGCATACGGCAGACATACATTTCACAGGCGAGGTGATACGAGCATTCTTTTTACGACCATTCGCGGCGACGGCGCAGATGAATGAGATGCTGGCACGAATGGTTGATCTGGTTGCAGCGCCGATCTGTGAGTGGAAGACAATTTCGCCACAAATGATATCAGCGAGGCCTGATTGGCGCGCCCTTGCGACACTTTGCGCTGTGTCGAACGGCTACTGTCCTAGCACACGACAAGGCGAAGCGTTCCGACACTTGGGGCTTTTGTCTGATGTGATTGAGGCAGCGACGCCGGGCGGGGTTTAATAGTTTCCTGACGCAGCCTCCTTCGGAATGAGCTTCACAAGCGTTTGGGTTAGGACCCATTGATTTTCGTCTTGTGGCGTGATTCAGCGTTCGGAAATCGAGCGGTAACATGTCTGAACTTTTCTGGTTGAGCGACGCGCAGATGGCACGTCTTGAGCCCTACTTCCCGAAGTTCCACAGCAAGCCACGTGTTGATGATCGGCGTGTATCAAGCGGCATTATCTTTATCAATCGCGATGGGTTAGGCTGGCGAGATGCACCGAAGGAATACGGCCCTCGCAAGACGCTTTACAACCGTTGGAAGCGCTGGAGCGACAAGGGCATCTTTGCCCAGATGATGGTTGGATTGACCGCTGAGCACAGCGAAAAGAAGACCGTCATGATCGACGCGACTTACCTGAAGGCCCACCGCACTGCGACCAGCATGGGCGTCAAAAAGGGGGGCGTGGACGCCTGATCGGTCGCACCAAGGGCGGTATGAACACCAAGTTGCATGCCGTGCATGACAGCCAAGGACGTCCAATCAACCTGTTCGTTTCCGCAGGACAGGTCAGCGATTACATCGGCGCGCGGGTATTGGTGAGCAACCTACCGGACGCCGAATGGTCCTTGGAGACCGGGGCTATGACGTTGATTGGTTTAGCGAAGCGCTGGAAGACAAGGGGATACGCGCCTGCATCCCTTGTCGAAAGCAACGCAGAACACCCATCAACTATGACAAGTGCCGATACAAACGCCGCAACCGGATCGAGATCATGTTTCGGTAGGCTCAAGGACTGGCGACGCGTTGCAACTTGCTACGACAGGTGTCCGAAGGCCTTCCTGTCGTCCATCGCCCTCGCCGCCACCGTCATTTTCTGGCTATGAGTCCTGACCCTGAGTCCGAGACGGCCTTCCGCAAACTTTCATTCACTTTCTTAAGCTCCTTGAGGCGCTTCACCTAATTGGTCTTCAGCCCGCCGAACTCCTTACGCCAGCGGTAGTAGGTGAACTGCGTCACATTGATGGATCGCATAGCCTAGACAACCGATCGGCCTTGCCACACCAGCAGGTCAATCTGCCAAAGTTTCGCGACAATTCTTTCAGCTCGTGTTTCTTCTGGGGCATTCTCTCGTCCTCTAAATGGCTCAAAATCCATAATTGAGGTGAGGCCCCTTTTCAGGGGTCCGGCCACATGGCACTTACCGTCGAACACTTACCCCTTTCTTCCCGGCGCCCCCAAAAGGTGGGATATATCGCCCGCGGTGCGTGTGAGAGCTTTGCCGAGCACCTCTATCTTCGCGGCTTTCGCTTCGGTGCGAGTGAGCGACAAGGCGAGTCCGGCGCAGACCTTTCCATCATGATTGCGAATGGTCGCGCCGAGACAGATCATGCCTTCGCGGATTTCTCCATCATCGACGGAATAGCCGCGTGCTCTTATCTGATCGAGCTGTTGGCGTAGTTGCAGCCAATTTCGTACGCTGTATTGAGTGAGTGGTTCGGGAAAAGCCTCCGCGAATCTGGTCGATAGGTCCGCCTCCGACAGGTTGGCAAGCTGCGCCTTGCCGGTCGCTGTGAAAGGGGCTGGCAGGCGCATTCCGATCTGAAAGGTCACGCCGAGCGGCTGGTTCGCCTGAGAGCAGGCTATATAAACCACGTCATTTCCATCCAGCACTGTCATCGTGATCGTGAATTGAGACAGCGGATCATTCGCCGTTCTGCCCGCGGTATCGAAGTGCTGGTGGAATGCATTGACGAGATTGGACTTTGAGATGAAGCCGCGCGTCCACACAAGTGGCCGGGGTCCGAGCGATACCCTTCCCATGGTGTCGCGCCGGATCAGTTCCAACTCCTCCATGGCCGTCAACAATCCATGAAGTGTGCTTTTCGGAATGTCGAAAGCGCGGCTCAGATCCGTGGCCGACGTGCTGCCGTAAGCAACCGAGAGATAGTCCATTATCGCCGCCGCTCGCCGTAGGGCCGGCACACTGCTTCCCCCGGACTTGCGCGATAAATCTGGGGGTGTCGGTTGGTTTGGTGTTGACGGCACCGAAGCGTCTCCGCAAGATCAATATGGTGAACCTGGTTCAACATAATGAACTTTGGGAGGGGGAACAATGCCAAATCTGAAGGATCCTACGTTGCTTCGGGAGGAATGCTGGCTCGGAAGAGGTTGGGAGGGCGCGCAGGAAACCTTGACGGTGACGGATCCGGCCGATGGCCGCGTTATAGCGCGCGTTCCGAAGATGGGGGCGGCAGAAACCTCCGATGCCATCGCGGCTGCGGCGGAAGCGTTTCCAGATTGGGCCGCGCGTCCGGCGAAAGAGCGGTCCGCCATCTTGCGGCGTTGGTTCGAGCTCATGCTTGAACACGCAGACGATCTGGCCGCGCTTATGACCGCCGAGCAGGGAAAGCCGCTTGCCGAAGCCCGCGGCGAAGCGGTGTATGCAGCCTCTTTCGCAGAATGGTTTGCCGAAGAGGCCAAGCGCATCTATGGCGAAACCATTCCATCGCCATCGCGCACCAGCCGCCTGTTGGTCATTCGCCAACCTATCGGAGTGACGGCGGCCATCACGCCTTGGAACTTTCCAGCTGCGATGATCACGCGCAAAGCGGCCCCTGCACTGGCCGCAGGCTGCACGATGATCGTCAAGCCTGCGGAGCAAACGCCGCTGACCGCCTTGGCGCTTGCGCGACTGGCTGAAATGGCAGGAATCCCGCACGGCGTGTTTCAGGTCATCACGGGGGATGCGCGGGAGATCGGGGGCGTGCTGACCGAGTCGGATGTCGTGCGCAAGCTGTCCTTCACGGGCTCGACCGAGGTCGGGCGCATCCTGATGGAGCAATCGGCCCCGACCATAAAGAAGCTGAGCCTCGAACTCGGCGGCAATGCGCCCTTCATCGTGTTCGATGATGCGGACCTCGATGCAGCCGTCGAAGGTGCGGTCGTGTCGAAGTATCGGAATGCAGGTCAGACCTGCGTCTGCGCGAACCGCCTTTATGTGCAGGCGGGGGTCTATGACGCCTTCGCCGCGAAGCTTGCAGAGCGGGTCGGCCAGATGAAAGTGGGGCGCGGCGATGCTCCGGGCGTGACGATCGGACCGCTGATCGATGCGGACGCGATGAGCAAAGTCGAAGCTCATGTCGCAGATGCCGTCGAAAAAGGTGCGCAGGTTCTCCTTGGTGGAAAGCGGTCGCAGGTCGGCCCCGTGTTCTACGAACCGACGATCCTTACCGGCGTCACGCAGGCTATGCGGGTCGCCCGCGAAGAGACCTTCGGTCCTGTGGCTCCGCTTTTCCGGTTCGAGACGGAAGACGAAGTGATCGCCATGGCCAATGATACGGAATTCGGGCTCGCCGCTTATTTCTACACCGAAAACGCGCGGCGTGTGTGGCGTGTGACGGAAGCCCTCGAATACGGGATGGTCGGCCATAATACGGGGCTCATTTCCAATGAGGTCGCGCCGTTCGGCGGCGTGAAGCAATCCGGGCTCGGGCGGGAGGGCTCGCGCCATGGGATCGAGGAATACCTTGAACTGAAATATCTGTGTTCGGCCATCGGCTGAACACTCTGAGGGAGGACGCCAATATGACACTGACACCTTTCAGCTTTTCGACGGTGCGCGATGTCCATCTGGAATGGGGAGGTGCAGGCAAGCTCGGCGCGCTTCTGGCCGAACGTTTCACAGGGCGTAACCTGCTGCTGGTTACCGACCGTGGGCTGATCGACGCGGGTCTGATCGCCCCGATCGAAGGCGCGCTGACGCAGGCGGGCTTCGCTGTGACCGTCTTCGACGAGGTGGTGGCCGATCCGCCCGAGGCCATCGTGCGCGGGTGCACGGATATGGCGCGCAGCACTGGTATCGACCTCGTACTGGGCCTTGGAGGGGGCTCGTCGCTCGATATCGCGAAGTTGGTCGCCGTGATGATCGGTTCGGATCAGGATCTTTCGGAGATGTATGGCATCGGCAACGTGAAGGGGCAGCGGGTTCCCTTGGCGCTGGTGCCGACCACCGCCGGGACAGGGTCGGAAGTCACCAATATCTCCATCATCACCACCGGCGAGACGACCAAGATGGGCGTGGTGTCGCGCCAGCTCTATGCCGATTTCGTGCTGCTTGATGCCGAGCTGACGGTTGGGCTGCCCCAGATCCACACCGCTGCGACCGGGATCGATGCGATGGTGCATGCGATCGAGGCCTATACCTCAAAGTTCAAGAAGAACCCGCTGTCCGATGCCTTGGCATGTGAGGCGCTGCGGCTGTTGGGCGACAATCTGCTGGCGGCTTGTCAGGACGGCTCGAACCGCGAGGCTCGGGAGAACATGCTGCTGGGGGCCATGCTTGCCGGGCAGGCCTTTGCCAATTCCCCCGTCGCGGCGGTGCATGCGCTGGCCTATCCGCTGGGCGGGCACTACCACCTGCCGCATGGTCTGACCAACGCGCTGATGCTCGGCCCGGTGCTGCGCTACAATGCGAAAGTCGCGGCGCCTTTGTATGCCCAATTGGCCGATGTGATGGGCGTGCAGGGCGAAGGCGATATCCAAGCGCGCTCCGACGCCTTCGTGGCCCATATGCTCGCGCTGATGGATGCAAGCGGTGCGCCGCGCAGGCTGCGCGATGTCGACGTTACCGAAGACAGCCTCGCGATGTTGGCCGCCGATGCGATGAAACAACAGCGCCTCTTGGTCAACAACCCTGTGGACGTCACGGAGGAAGACGCCCTCGCATTGTATCGGGAGGCTTATTGAGGGCCACTGAACCCACGTTTCGAAGTCATCGATTGGAGGAGATCACTATGACTGACGATATACGCCTTTACATGTTCCAGAGCGGAACGCTCAAGTGCAAGGTTCATAATATCAAGATGAACGAAGGCGCGGGCGCGGATTATGAAATTCCCGTACCGTTCTTTCTTCTGACCCACCCGAAGGGCCATACCATCATCGATGGCGGCAACGCTGTCGAATGCGCGACGGATGCGCGGGGCCATTGGGGCGGAATCTGCGACGTATATTGGCCCGAGATGACCGAAGAGGACGGTTGTGTCGCGCAGCTTGCGAAGCTCGGGATCAAACCTGAGGATGTGAAATATGTGATCCAGTCGCACCTGCACCTCGATCATACGGGTGCGGTGGGACGTTTTCCGAACGCCACGCACATCGTCCAGCGGTCGGAATATGAATATGCGTTCACGCCGGATTGGTTCGCGGCGGGCGGCTATATCCGCAAGGATTTCGACAAGCCGGGCCTGAATTGGCAATTCCTTGAAGGCACGACCGACGATTATTACGACGTTTATGGCGATGGAACTCTGACCACGGTCTTCTCGCCGGGTCACGCTCCGGGGCACATGTCGTTCCTCGTGAACCTGCCGAAGCAGGGGGCGATGTTGCTGACCGTGGATGCCGCCTACACCACAGATCACTGGGAGGAGAAATCCCTTCCGGGGTTCCTCGCGTCGACGGTGGATACCGTGCGTTCGGTGCGCAAGCTGCGCACCTTGGCCGAAAGGACCGGGGCAACGGTCGTGACGGGACATGACCCTGACGCATGGGCTGGTTTCAAGCAGGCCCCCGAATACTACGATTGAGGTCTCGGATAGAACCTGCGGCCAATGTCCTCCCGGCGGTCGAGCCGGGGGGATTTTCCAATCGTATGGCGACGCGGGCCGAACCGTCAGCTTGATGACGGCAGTGCCGTGGCGCTATTCGCCACGACGCTCGGGCGCCGGGTGTATCCCCCACGGAATTCACACGGCACAGCCAATCGCGCCATCCCCCTCAGAAACGGTCGAACCTGTAAGGTGCGGGGCTTACCAGTGGGGCGGCGCCGGTCACGAGGTCTGCGGCCAACTGTCCGGCCGCTGGGCCCGTGCCGAAGCCATGACCGGAGAAGCCGGTGGCGAGGGTCAGGCCGGGGATCGCCTCCGCTCTGTCGATGACGGGTTTCGAATCCGGAGTGATGTCCATCGTGCCGGCCCAAGCTTCGACGATCTGGGCTTTTGCGAACACGGGCCATGCCGCCGCAAGGTTCGCCAGCGCCTCTTGGTTCAGGGCGGGGATGGTTGCGGGGTCCATCACGCGGACCTTTTCGAACGGGCTTTTCTGGTGCGCCTTCCAGCGCCGCGCCAGTGTCAGATCCTGACAGGTCTGCGCGTTCAGCGTGATGCGCAGCAGGTCGCGCTGCTGCCGCAGAAGATGCATGTAGCGCATGCCGATCCGCAGATGATCCAGCACCAGCGGGCAAGACAACGCACCGCGCTGCGTGACGATGAAACCGCCGTCCAGATGCTTGCGGAAGGAAAAGTCCGGCCCGCCGACGGCGGTTTCGGTCGGCCCCTCCATTGGGGCTGTCCTAAGGACCGACAAGGTCAGGGGCAGCGTCGGCAGATCGATGCCGTGATTGCCGAGGAACCGCCGCGACCACAGCCCCCCGGCCAGAAGAACCTCCGAACAGGCGATCTCGCCGCGCTCGGTCGCAACGCCGCTTATCCGTCCGCCGCGGGTTTGCAAGCCGCGCACGGCGCAGCCCTCGATGATCCGCGCGCCCTTGGCGATCGCGGCGGCCGCGATCGCGCTTGCGGCGAGCGTCGGCTCCGCCCGCCCATCGGAAGGCGTGGTGACGCCGCCGAGCCATTCCCCACGGCCACCGGGAACTGCGGCTGCGATCTCCGCCGGGCTCAGCATCCGCGCCCCAAGGTCGAGATCGGCGACCGAATGCAGCCATGCCTCATGCGCGGCCAGTTCCCCTTCGCTGCGGGCAAGGAACATGATCCCCGCTTGGCGGTAGCCCACATCCCGGCCGGTCCGCGCGGGCATCCCGGCCCAAAGGCGGTCCGCCGCCTGCGCCAAAGGCACGTCCGGGGCCGCGCGCGAGGTTTTGCGGACCCAGCCGAGGTTGCGCGAACTCTGCTCTGCCGCGATGCGGCCTTTTTCGAGGACCACCACGGGGATGCCACGTTCCGCAAGCGTCAGTGCTGCGGACAAGCCGACGATGCCGCCACCGATGATGACGACCTCGGTCCGCGGGGGCATGTCTGTCGATGTCTCGACGGGGGCGATGCGGGGTGCCATGGGGTTCTCCTTTCGAAGATCAGATCGCGACGGTTTTGTAGGTGATCTCGGCCTTCGACGCGTCGCGATATGCAGTGACCTCCAGTTCGACCTTGTAGACGCTGGAACCGAGGGGCGGGCAGGTGACCGTGGTCGTCGGGTCGATGCCGCGGAATTTCCCGCCGATGCAGGTCATGACGGCTTCGGTATCCGCCGGATCTTGGATGAAGACGCGGCTGACGACGACATCGCCCAAACAGCTTTCGACCGCAGCAAGCGCCCGCTCAATATTGGCGAAGACCTGCTCTGTCTGTTCGATCACATCCTCGGGGATCTCCTTGGTTTCGGGGTTCCGGCCGGCCGTGTTGGAAACGAAGATCCAGTCGCCCACCGCGACGATGCGGGAGTAGCTGGCGTGATCCTCGAATTTCGAGCCGGTCTTGATCTTGGTGATGGTCGTCATGCCAAGGGGTCCTTCATGCAGATGGAAATGGCCCCCGGCCGCAGCCGGGGGATATCGGCGCGGTCAGCGCAGGGCAGGCTCGTTCCACAGGTTCAACTTGACGCCGATGCCCTGTTCGATCGCACGACGATAGACGACCGTGCCCCACGCCACATCCTCGACGGGCATCCCGCCGACCGACATCAGCACGATCTCTTCGTCGTTGCGGCGTCCGGGCGCGGCACCTGCGACGATGGCGCCCAGATCCTCGAGCGCATTGGGATCCATCGTGCCTGCGGTGATCATGTCCATGAACTTCACGCCGACCAGCGGGATGACGTTATGGGCGGGCTTGGGGACCTCTTCGTACCACGCCTCATAAAGGCCGATGCTGTCGAGGACCTTGCGGACCTCGGGCGCCTCCATGCCTTCGTCGAAGTTGCAGGGCGCGGGCATCGCCAGAAACGCCCCGGGCTTGACCCAGTCCCGTTTCACCATCGGGTAGGTGTCGGGGTTCCCCGTCTCGCCCGAGGCGCAATAGGTGACGATGTCGCTGCCGCGCACCACGGCCTCGATATCGTCCACGATCTCGAGGGTGGTGATCTGCGGGTATTTTTCCTTCACCCAGCTGCAGAAGACATCGAGGCTTTTCTTGCCGCGGCCCTTCACCTTGACCGTGTCGATCTGCGGGCAGGCCGCGATGAAGGCGGCCAGCGCGGTGCGGGCCATCACACCGGGGCCGAAGATCCCGACAACGCGCGAGTTCTTGCGGGCCAGATGGCGCGCACCGACGCCCGGCACCGCGCCCGTGCGGTAGGCCGACAGCAAGTTGGCGGACATATAGGCCAAGGGCGCGCCGGTATCGGCATCGTTCAGCGTGAACATCAGGATGGAGCGCGGCAGTTCCCTGTCGCGGTTCGCGATGTTGGAGCCGTACCATTTCACCCCTGCGGTGCAGAAGTTGCCGCCAAGATAGGCGGGCATCGCCATGAAACGGCGATCGGCCGTGGGTTTCGGCATGCTCTCGAACGGCGACATCTCGGGGAAGGTGATCATCGCCCCGTGGCTGTCGCTGTTCGGGCCCGCCATGCGGTAATCGCCGTGATGAAGCAGCGCGAACATCTCTTCCATGCAATCGACGCAGGCGGGCATGTCGGTGACACCGGCTTTGATCATGTCCTCTTCCGACAGGTAGATGAAATCGATCTTCGGAAGGTTGGTCAGGTCATTCATCGAATGAGGTCCTTTCGTGGAAATTCGGGTGACGGGGTCGGCGCCGGATCAATCGAGCCCGCGCCCCAGACCCGCATAGAGCGTCGGGCGGAATGCCTTGATGGTCAGGGCGACCACCGCGCCCAAGGCTCCGGTCGCGATGACGAGGATCGGGAAGGCGAGGACGATCGCGCTCTGGCTTCCGGTCAGCAGCGTGATGTTGGCCCCCACCAGCGCGAAGGCCCCGAGAAGGCCCAGCGTCGCCAGTGCCGGCGCCACGAGCACCACCAGCGCCGAACGCCCGAGGCGGTCCCGCTGGAAGAACCGGATCACCGAGACGGAGACGAGGATCTGCGTGCCGAGGATCGCCAGAACCGCAAGGCCCGCCATCCAGCTGAAGACGACCGTATAGGGATCGGCCGATCCGAAGGAGAATGCGCCAAGGATCAGCGCCACCAACCCGGCCTGCACCAGCCCCGCCACATGGGGGGAGCCGTGTTCGGGATGCACATGCGCCATCTTGCGCCAGACGAGGCTCTCGCAGGCGAGGGTGTAGAAATAGCGGTTCAGCGTGTTGTGGAACGACAGAAGGCAGGCAAAGAGGCTCGTCAGCAGCAGGACGTTCATCACCTGCACCGACCACGGGCCCAGCAGATCGGCCGCCGCGTTGAAGTAAAAGCCTTCCAAGGCGGATTCAGCCGCCACGCGAACCGAAGAGGGGCCGTAGTAATGCGAGATCGCCCATGTCGAGAATGCGTAGAAGACGCTGATGAGGAACACGGCGAGATAGGTCGCACGGGGGATGGTGCGTTCGGGCCGCTGCGCCTCTTCGGCGAAGATCGCCGTCGCCTCAAAGCCGATATAGGCGCCGAGCACGAAGACCATGCTGACACCCAGCCCCGGACCGAAGACCTCGGACGGGCGGAAGCCCGACAGGCTCAGCCCCTCGGGGCCGCCGCCCTGCCGGACGATGGCGATGTCCAGAACCAGAAGGATCAGCAGTTCGGCGATCATGCAGGCGCCGAGGATCCGGCCGGAAATGGCGATGTTCCGGCGCCCCAGAAGAACGATCACGGCAAGTGCGACCAAGGCGAAGGCCCACCACGGCCCCACTATTCCCAGCGGGGCGAGCGTGGCCTGCATGAACACCGCGAACAGCGCGTAGATGCCGATCTGGATGGCGAAATAAGCCATCAGCGCCATCAGCGCGCCGCCGATCCCGGCCGCACCGCCCAGACCTTTGGAGATGTAGCTGAAGAAGCCGCCCGCCCCGGTGACGTAGGGGGTCATGGCCGTATACCCCACGGAGAACACGAGATAGAGCAGCCCCGCCAGCACGAACGCCCCCGGCACACCGGCCCCGTTGCCGAAGGCAAAGGCGGGCGGCGTCGCGCCGACGACGGCGGTCATGGGTGCGGCGGCGGCCACGACGAAGAAGACAATATGGGCGAGACCTACGGTGTTGCCCTGAAGTCGGCCCGTGCCAGTCACATCAGTCATGAGGTGCATCCCTGTTACATATTGGTCTTGGTTGCTCTCTTGTTAGGATTGCGGGGGGATGTGCAGACCATTGCAGCCTGCGCCATAAATCCGATACTCTGCGCCAAGCGCCCTCTGAGAACCGGAAAGCGGGTAAAATGACGACCGAGGTCCGACCACTGCCGCATTTGCTGTCCGTAAGGGCTATAATTCTTAGGCCCATTTTCTCCCTGTTTGACGAAAATGCGGGCGCGTTGCGAAAATTGCTTGCGCGCCACGGGCTTGATTCGCGCGTGTTGGAGGACGATTACGCCCCGGTTCCGCTGCAAGCCTATCTGGGATTCTTTGAAGAGGCGGCCGTCGCCCTTGGTGATCCGAACCTCGGCCTGCGCCTTGGCGCGAACGCGCGGCCCGGTGGCTTTGGCCCCATGGGGATGCGCGCGACGCAATGCGCCACGATCTACCGAGGTCTCGAAAGCCTCGCCCGGTTTTCATCCGCGCTGCAGAGCGGGACGCGGGTCACCTTGGAGGAGGATGCCGAGCATGTGGTCCTGCGATACATGGTCACCGCATCGCAGATCAGCCCCAGCCGTCAGGACAATGAATTCACGCTTGCGGGCATGTGCAGCCTGATCCGCAAAGGCTACGATCTGCGCTGGCGCCCGCTCGAGGTGCATTTCTCGCACCCGCGCCCGGATACCCCCGGCAGCGTGGAGCGCTGGTTCGACGCGCCCGTCCTCTTTTCGCAAGCGACCAACATGCTGGTCATCCATCCCAAGGACGCGCATCGGATCTACCGCGAAGAGGATCCGGACATGCTCGACCTGATCGACCGGCATCTGGCAAACCTTTTGGAAAGGGCGGATGAGGCGCAATCGACCTCGGAACAGGCGCGCGCGTTGATCGCCCTCCATCTGGGGGCAAGGCCCATCACGATCGAAACGATCGCCGCCGCCCTGCAGACCTCGCGACGGTCCCTGCAACGGCGTTTGGCCGAAGAGGGCACGACGCTGAAGGAGCTTCTCCGCGCCTATCGCCAAGAGCGCGCCGAATTCCTGCTGGCCGAGACGGGCGCATCCGTCGAAGGCGTCGCCGCCGCCCTTGGATACGCCGACGGAACATCCTTCTGGCGTGCCTTCAAGGGCTGGACGGGACGAAGCCCAAGCAAGGCACACCGCTCGTAGGGCTTTATGGGACGGGCGGGGGGGGGGGCATATCCGCGTATTGGCCCGAAGACGCAGGCCTTCTTCTGCCACATATCACGAGCATCCAGCCAAATCGTAGAATTGTGCCGGCAGAGCCGACTGGCATTCATGGGATGCGCTGCTTAGACTGCAAGAAGATGCAAGCACCCGTGGCGCGAAGCCTCAAAGATAGGACTCGAACATGTACGATATCGCTCTGTTGTGGATGCGCGGTTCACTGAGCTTCGTCGAGAAGCTCTGCGTGAAGTCCTTCCTCGATGCCGGACATCGGACGATCCTTTACAGCTACGAGCCGATTGGGAATGTCCCCGAGGGGGTGGAACTGCGGGATGCGTCCGACGTGCTTCCCGAAGAGGGCATGCTGGTGCACGAACGGACCGGGAGTCCGGCGCCGCATGCCGATCTCTTTCGTTACCGCATGTTGGCGCAACATGAGAATCTGATCTGGGCGGATACCGACGCCTATTGCGTGAAACCGTTCGAGACGACGAACGGGCATTACCACGGCTGGGAAAGCCCGACGCATATTAACGTCGGTGTGTTGGGTCTTCCGCATGACAGCGCGACCCTCGCGGCACTTCTCGACTTCACGAGTGACGAGTTCGCCATACCGACATGGTATGGTGACCGATACACGCGGCGGCTGAAGAAGGCGGCTGAGGCAGGACATCCCGTGCATACGGGTCAGCAGCCGTGGGGCGTTTGGGGGCCACATGCGCTCACCCATTTCCTTCATGAGACGGGCGAGGCGAAGTTCTCGCTGCCTCAGGATGTCCTTTATCCATTCACATTCGCCGATCGCCGGAAGATCATCAAAGCCGGTATTGATACGACGCGCTATCTTACCGAAGATACGGCCTCCATCCACTTCTATGGGCGGCGCATGCGAAAGCATATCGCGCAGACATATGAGGGGTTGCCGCCCATCGACGGATTGCTGGGACAGCTTCTGGTGAAGCATGGCATCGATCCGCTCGATGCGCCGCTGCGCGATTGTCCCGTTCCCTCCCCGGATCATCCGGTTGCCAAACAGTACCGAGAAGCGATTCACGGGAAGGTATATGCGACTATGGGCGGGAAGTCGTCCGGCGGAGTGTAGGGGCGGCCAGCCTTCGTCAGACTGGCCAAAGACGGAGGCTTGCGCAGGTTCCATGGCGCGCGCGCGCCGGATCACCCCCCCGAAGAATGCGTCCCAACCGTCGCGGGCGCAGGCCGCGGCGGGGCGGCGTTCGTGCGCCTGCGGGGCCGGGCGAGGCTGGAGGGCAATTCGATCCCAGGGAAGCGGACGGGCGGGGCGGGGGCGGTTCGTCCGGCGATCGCGGCGGCATAGGCCGCTTCATAGCCGTCCACCATCGCCTCTTGGCCAAAGCGCAGGGCGCGGGCGCGGGCGATGCGGCGCGGGATGCGGGCGGCGCGGGGTACTACCGCGCGCAGCGCCGCCACATCCCCCGGCGGAACGAGCACACCGGCATCGCCTACCACTTCGGCCACCGCGCCGATGTCGAAACCCGCGACCGGGGTGCCGCAGGCCATCGCCTCGGCGGCGATCAGACCGAAGGGTTCGTTCCACATGGGCGTGAACATCAGCACGGAGGCCGCGCCGAAGGCCTGCGCCAGCCCCTCGGTCGGCAGATGCCCGCCATAGGTGATGCGGTCCGACAGATGGGGCGCGATCTCGGCGTCGAAATAGGCGCGGTCTTCGATGACGCCATAGATGCGCAGCGGCAGATCCTGCCCCACCATCGCCTGCACCGCCAGATGCGGCGCCTTGGTGCGCGTGATCCGCCCCGCCCAGACGGCGGGCCCGCCGCCCAGTCCCTCGGGCCATGCGGACAAATCGATCCCGTTATGGACCACATCGGCGCAATCCGGCGCGCCTTCGGGCCACCAGCAGCGCGTCTGCACCCCCGAGGTGACGGTGAAGCGCGACCACGGGGCCGCGCTGTCGCGCACGGCGCGGTGCAACGCATCGAAGGGTGGGATGTGCAGCGACGTCACCATCGGCATCCGCCGGGCCCGCGCCATGCGGGGGGGATAGCGGTGCAGGCTGTTGTTGTGCACCACATCGAAGCCGCCCGACAGCACCGCCTGCATCGCCCCTTCGAACGCCGCATCGAGGTAATCGTGCAGCACCTTCGTCTCCACATACTCGTTCCACGGATAGATGCGGTCGTAATGTTCGGGCAGGACGGGGTGCAGGCGAAAGGCGGGGTCGCTGTCGCCGCTGGCGAACAACGTCACCTCGTGGCCCCGCGCAATCAGCGCATGGGCAAGGTTCCAGCTGTGCGCCTCCATCCCGCCCATGAAAGGGGGCGCGATGGGGTGGCGGACATGGGCGATCAGCGCGATCTTCATTCGGCGGCGATGGCGGGCCGCAGCAGCGCCTTCTGCCCCGGATCGGCCGATCCCGCCTCGATCGCGAGGCCGTGGCGTTCCTTCAGAAGGTTCAGGATGCGGCGGGTGTTGGCATAGGGCATATCCTCGCCCTGACGGGTGAAGGCGATGTCGGCCTCGTCGGGTTCGCGCAGGATGCGGATGGTAGGGCCGGAATTGTCGATCAGCCCCATGAGCATGAAGGCATAGAGCCAATGCTCCATCGTCCGGTAGCCCCATTTCTCGGCGAAGAGTTCGGCATTGCGGACCACGCTGTGAAGATGGTGCAGGGGCGGCATGTGGTGGGGGTGGTACTGGTGATAGACCTTGGCCCCCGCGATCCAGCCGATGGGAATGCCGGCCATGCTGACGGCCTTGGCAAAATCGGTATCCTCGCCGCCATAGCCGGTGAAGCGTTCGTCGAACCGCTGCGAGGCTTCGAACACCGCGCGGGGCAGGGCGAAGTTCAGCGACCAGAAGCAGCGGTAATCGGTGCAGGTCTCGATCCCGTGGGCGGGCGGGCCTTGCCGGTCGGAATGCTTCTCGGCCACGGCGTCGAAGGCGGGGATGCTCCACCCATCCGAGGCGGCACCGGAGGGCAGGTACATCACCTCTCCCATCAGCACGCCGTCGAAGGCAGGGGCGGTGTAATCGGCCACCAGCGTCGGATGGGGAATGCAGTCCACGTCGAGGAAGATCAACATCTCTCCGGTCGCGGCGGCGGCGGCCATGTTGCGCGCGCGGGCCAGCGGCAGCGTGCCCGGCACATGGATCTGCCGCACCGGGAAGGGCATGGGCGGCAGGTCGTAGGGGGCATCCTGCATGCGGGCGATGATCACCTCATGCGGGGGGGCGGTCTGACGCGACAGGCCTAGAAGGACATTGCGAAGATGCGCCTCGCGTCCCGAGGCGATGGTGAGGATGGAGGCGGTCTTGGTCATCGGAAAACCTCAGGAAGCGGTGGCAAGGGGGATGATGTCGGCAGAGGCGGGCCAGAGCCGGGCGCACAGCTCTTCGATCCATGCGGCGGCGGCGGGGGCGGCATCGCCGGTTCCGGCAAGGGCGCGCTGGCGGGCCGGGTCATGCGCGGCGCGGGCGGCGGCGATGGCCCCCCGCCACGCATGGACCGAGGCCGGAAGCGAGGGCAGATGCAGCGCCGCCCCCGCCGCCTGAAGCGCGCGGGCCTTGAACACCTGTTCGTCGAAATAGCGCCATTCGGGCACGGCGATCCACGGTACACCCGCCGCCAGCACCTGCTGGCACGTCGTGTTCCCGGTGGAGGAGATGACGAGATCCGCCGCCGCCAGATAATCGGGGACATTCGGCACCCAGCCCATATGGCGCAGATTGCCGGGTTCGGTCGCGTGCCAGTCGCGCTCGACATGGCCGAGGGTGATCCACTGCGCATCCGGCAGGGCGCGGGCCCCGACGCCGATCGGCGCTTGGGCAAAGCCGTTGCCCCCGCCGCCCGACAGCACCAGCACCACTTGCCCCGTCAGGCCCAGCCGTGCCCGCGCCGCCGCGCGGTCGGGCAGCGCCAACGCTACGCCAAGGCCCGGCGCATGATGCATGGGCCAGCGCCAGTCCGGCTGCGCAAGGTCGGCATGGAAGGGGGCGAGCAGCCCCGCCGCCCCGTCATAGGCCGCGACATGCCCCGGATCGCCGCGATCGCCGTGCTGGACCACCTTCACATGCGGGACCGAACAGATGCGGGCCAGTTGCGCCACCTCGGCGGAAACATCGCAGATCATCAGCGCGGGATCGGCGGCGGCGAACCAGCCCGCGATCGTGCCCATCGCGGTTCGGATGCCGGGCCAGCCGACGGGCGCGCAATGCAGCGTATCGGGCGTCGGAATATCGGCCCCGCTCTCGGTGCCCGTTGGTTCGAAGAGCGAGGGGATGGGGGTGATCGTCACGCCCTCCCGCAGGGGGGGGAAGATGTCGCCCTTGGCGCAGAAGATGGTGACGGGGCGGGTCATGGCATTCACCAGCGCGGCGCAGCGTTCGGCATGGCCCCGCCCCTGATGATGCACGAAATATCCGACCGGGCGCATCATTCGGCTGCCCATGCCGTCCGACTGAAGGCGCCGTAAAGGTGCAGCGTCTCCTCGGCATAGCGTTCCCAGCTGTAGCGGCCGATGCGTGCAAGGCCGTTCGCGGCGGCGGCGCTCCAGCCCGCCCGGTCGTCCAGAAGCGCAAGGCACGCCTGTGCGATGGGGCCGGGCTCGGGGTCGACCAACGCGCCGTTGCCCAGTTCGGCCACGATGCGCGACGGGCCGCCATGCCGCGTCGCCACCACCGGAAGACCGGCCGCAGCGGCCTCCAAGAGGGTCAGGCCGAAGGGTTCGAACAGCGCCGGGTTCACGAAAACGCCCCCGGTTTGCGCCGCGCGGGCATAGAGCGCGGCGACATGGCCGCCGTCATGGGCGGGCGGCAGCGCAAAGCGCCCGCCCAGCCCCGCACCCGCCTGCCGCAGACCGTCCAGAACGCCATGCGCCTCCGGCTCCAGCGTCGCGTGCTGACCGGCGAGGATCACGAGGTTCGCCCGGTCCTTCAGTGCCGATCCGGCATAGGCGCGCACCAGTGCCGCGAGGTTCTTCTTCGCCACGGGCCGCGCGATCGACAGGATCATCGGCCGGTCCGGATCGTCCAAGGCAAGCTCCGGCAACGCGCCGGGGCTGCGCGCCGTGGGGCCGGGGGCGATGCGGATGGCCTGCACCTCGGGGGCGTAGCTGTGGACCTGCCGCTCCACCTCGTCGGCGGAGGATACGATGACCGCCGCACATTCGCGGATGGCCCGCCGCTCGGCCCGGATGCGGCGGGCTTCGGGGGCGGTCTTGTCCAGCGCCAGCGAATGGGGGGTGTAGACGACGGGAATGCCGCGCGGGCCGGCGATGTCGAGCGCGAGTTCCGCGGCATCGGCGAAATGGGCGTGGATGATGTCGGGGCGCTGCCGGTCCAGCAGCGCGGCAAAGCTGCGGCGCATGTTCCGAAGATCGTCCCACAGCGCCGATTTCGTCAGATAGGCCGACGATCCGCCCCGGATCCGCCGGATCGTCACGCCCGGCGCGACGGGCGTTTCGACGGCAGCGTAGTCGGGTCCGTGATCGTCGAAGGCGCGCGTGACGATGCTGATCCGCGCCTTGCGGGACTGGGCCATCGCGGCCGAGAGGACATAGGCGATATGCCCGCCGGTATCCTCCGTCAGCCCATAGCAGACCGGCGGTGGCCGAAAGCATCCGCCCAAGGCGATGTGCATGATGTGCATGGATGTCTCCGTTTCCGGATCACGAACACATCAAACCCTCGTGTGGTTCCGGCGCGGTTGTCATGCAACTGCAATGCTGGCTCATGCGCCACACAGAGCTATTGTCTGCCCCGTAACGCGAAAGGCGGCCGCCCCCATGTCCCCACTTCAGATCGCCTCGGTCATCCTCGTTCTCGCGGCGGCCTCGGGCAGCATCAACTATTTCTTCCTGCGGCTTCCGGCCTCCATCGGGATCATGCTGACCGCGCTCTTCGTGTCGGTGATCATCCTTGCGGTGGATCACTGGGCGCCGGGGCTGAACATGCAGGACCGCATCCGCGATCTGGTGGAGGCGATGGAGTTTTCCGGCTCGCTTCTGGATGGGATGCTGGGGCTGCTTCTGTTCGCCGGTGCGCTGCATGTCCCGCTGGAGCATCTGAAGCGCGAGGCGTGGCCCGTGTTCCTGATGGCGACGCTGGGGGTCGCGATCTCCACCCTCGTGGTGGGGGTCGGTTTTTCGTGGATCACGGGGATGCCGCTGCTCGTCTCGCTCGTGTTCGGGGCGCTGGTGTCGCCGACCGATCCGGTGGCGGTGCTGGGCATCCTGCAAAGCGCCGGGATCCGCAAGAGCCTCGAGACGAAGATCGCGGGGGAGTCGCTCTTCAACGACGGGGTCGGCTATGTCGTCTTCCTGCTGCTGACGGGCCTTGCCTTTCCGGGCGCGGCCACCGGCGAGGAGGCGTTCGATCTGGCCGGGGCCGCTACGCTGTTCCTGCGCGAGGCGGTGGGCGGCGGGCTTTTGGGCGCCGTTCTCGGATGGCTGACGTTTCAGTTGATGCGGCGGATGAACGACTATCCGCTGGAGGTGATGATCACCCTCGCATTGGCCTTCGGCGGGTACGAACTGGCCTTGGCGCTGGAGGTGTCGGCCCCGATCATGGCCGTGGTGGCCGGGCTGATGATCGGCACCGTGGGGCGGCGCGATGCGATGTCCGAAGAAACGCGCACCTATGTGGACGGCTTCTGGCATCTGGTGGACGACATCCTGAACGCGACGCTGTTCCTGATGATCGGGATCGAGATCTTCCAGCTTTCGGCGATCCCGAACATCCATTTCGTGCTGCCGGGGGTGATCGTTCTGGCGCTGGTGGCGCGGTTCGCGTCGGTGTCCCTGCCGATCCTGCTGCTGCGCCCCTTCCGGCGCGAAGAGCGGGATGTCGTGCCGCTGATGACATGGGGCGGGCTGAAGGGCGGCATCTCCATTGCGCTGGCCCTGTCGCTGCCCGAAGGCGATTGGCAGGACACCATTCTGGCAGCGACCTATGCGGTGGTCGTCTTCTCGATCCTCGTGCAGGGGCTGACGCTGGGGCGGTTCGCCGGATGGCTGCGTCGCGTGAAGGGGGACTGAGGGCGGCACCCCGCGCTTGACAGCGGCGCGGCGAAGGGCACCTTGCGGCCCTGTCGCAGGGAGGGGATATGCGCGTGAACCGACTGACATCACTGACGCCCGCCGTGGCCCGCGTTTCCGTGGCCGAGGCGGCGCGGGCGGGCCTTGGCGCCGCGATCGGCCTCGGCGTCGCGGGGCTGGTCCTGATGTCGCCGCAGGTCGATACCGATCTCGGCCTCTATCTCGTGGCGCCCTTCGGGGCGAGTTCGGTTCTGCTCTTCGCGGTGCCGAACAGCCCGCTGGCGCAGCCGTTCTCGGCCATCGTGGGCAATACGGTCGCGGCCCTCGTGGGGGTTGCGGTCTGCCTGACCGTGCCGGACCCGCTGCTGCGGATCGCGCTGGCGGTCGGCCTTGCGATCACGGCCACGATGCTGTGCCGCGCGGTGCATCCCCCGGCGGGCGCGGTGGCGATGACCGCCGCGATGTCACCCGACGCGATCGCGCATCTCGGCTTTTGGTTCGCGCTGGCCCCGATCGCGGTGGGCACGACGGCGCTCGTGGTGCTGGCGGCGCTCTATGCGCGGCTGACGGGGCGGCGCTATCCCTTCCGCCAGCTGCCCGAGGCCGCACCGGCGCGGCCGGACCCGCTGGCCCGCCTCGGCCTGACGGAGGGGGATCTCTCGGGCCTTCTGGAACGCTATCGGCAATCGTTCAACATGGGCGCGGCGGATCTGGCCCGGCTGATCGGCGCGGCGGAGATGACGGCCGCGGCGCGCGCCTCCGGCCCGTTGACGGCGGGCGATGTCATGTCGCGCGATCTGGTGACGGTCGGCCCCGAAGCCGCGTTGGAGCATATCGCGGATCT